>JAIRLK010000260.1 GCA_031259515.1 Treponema sp.
AAATCCCTGTATGACGACGTTAATGTAACCGGTGCGGAGTATATCTGTAACGCCTGCACAAAACTTGGCATCAAGAACATTATCTTTACCAGTTCCGTGGCGGTGTATGGATTCGCGCCCGTTGGAACCGATGAAACCGGCGCCATCAAATACTTCAACGACTATAGTCGCACTAAATGGCTTGCGGAGGAAAAATACCGCACGCCGGTACGCCTTATCGAGGGGCTTGAAGGGACCATCACCTGCGAATTCATTAACCAAACAGCCGATCAAGTGTTTTATACTGAATAACGTAACGTTATTGATGCCCTTTTGCGGCAATATTTCTTTGTTAAAAGGCGCCTATACATGGAAACCCCAGAAAAACCCCCGGCAGATGACGAAATCTCCCTTATAGACCTTTTCGCCGTCTTGTGGCATCGCAAGGCGATGATCATCGCCATTACCCTCACCGCCGCAATCGCGGGTTATCTTCGCGATTGTCTCTATCCTACTGCCCCCGGAAATATCGCCCCTCCCCAACGAGTACACCCCTGCCGCTCTCATGATTATCAACAACGCTTCTTCCTCCGGCGGCAGTATGGCATCCATGATCGCTTCCAGCGGCTTCAGAAACGATCCAGAAGCTATGGCTAAACTGCAACGGCGACCCTCTTAATCGCTCATTCCTCTCTGAACCGAATCAAAAAGCCCGCTGCAACGGAACGGAGTATTCTGTTTCGCTGCAGCGGGCTTTTTTTCGCATTAGCCTTAGCTCCTTCCCGAAATTACCTCAATCCCTCCATCTTCTCACCTCCTCCCAGAAAAATCTTCGTCGCTGCCTACCGCCGGGGATACGCCCACAGACTGCCGTCCGGTCCTTTTAGGTAGTAGACCGGCCCTTCCGGTTCTTCCCCTTCCCCGGCGATGCTGTTTTCATCAAGGCGTATCTTGCCGCCGCCGCCAGGAAGGTCCACGGCGTAGACGGGGCAGTCCGCACCCAGGAGGTTCCGCAGTTCCCGGTGAAGCGAGAGTCCCCGTTTAAGGGCCGTCCGGAAATGAGCGGTTCCCGGTGCAAGGTCCAGTTGAAAGAGGTAGTAAGGGGTAAGCCCCAGGCCCCGGCATTCCCGAAACAGATCCGCCAGAATCGCTGCGTCATCGTTGACCCCTTGCAGGAGTACCGTCTGGACCAGAACGGGAATGCCCGCCGCGACACAGGCGGCAAGCGCCCGCCGGGCTTCCGGGGCCAGTTCCCGGGGATGGTTGATGTGAACCGCCATCCGCAAAGGTTTGTACCGGCTGAACAGGCCGATGGCAGCGCCGGTGAGCCGCCGGGGATCGGTGACGGGGACCCTGGTGCAGACCCGGAGGCTGATAGGAACGCCGCCTCCCGGAACCGCCGCCTCCCGGAGCCGCCGGAAAAGCCTCTCCAGAACGCCGTCGGATGCCGTCAAAGGATCTCCCCCGGACACCAGGACTTCCCGGATTTCACGGTGGGCCGCAAGATAGGCGATTATGGGGTCCAGTTCGGCGTCGGTAACAAAGGGCCGGGGAACTCCCACCCATACCCGGCGGAAACAGTGGCGGCAGTACCCGGCGCAGCGTCCCCCGGCCAAAAGCAGGGCCCGATCCCGGTACTGATGCACGAGCCTCGGCGCCGCCAGGTAACGGGCTTCCCCCAGAGGGTCTTCCAGGGCGAAGGGGTCCGGCAACTCTTCCCGGGGGTCCGGAAAGAACTGCCGACGTATGGGGTCTGCCTGGTCCGGTTCCGCCAGGGACGCAAAGTAGGGAGTCGCCGCGAAGGGAAGTCCGCCCCGCCCCTCAATCGCCGCGATATAGGCCCGCTCCTCCGGCGTAATCGCGGCGCGCAGACGAGGCGGCAGGGCTTCCGCGGCGGTCAGGAGCCGGTTATCCGCACACGTCATATCCCGCCCTGATAGCCTCCCCATTCAGGGGAACAAGCTGCTGTTTATCGGGGGGAAAGAACTTCTTCAGTATCGTTTCAATGCCGTCTATGTCCAACGCGCCGGTCAGTTTTGCCAGAGCCCCCAGGGCGACCATGTTGGCGATCCGGGCGTTCCCTATCTTCTCCGCGATGGCCTGGGCTTCGACTTTGACCACCCTGATGTCGGTCCGTTTCGGTTCGTCCCGAACCAGGGTCGAGTTGATGACCATAAGGCCGCCGCTTTTGAGCATACCCTCGCAGAGGGGCAGAGAATCGCCGTTCATCACCAGAACCGAGTCGGAAGCCGTTACCAGGGGGCTCGCGATCTCCCCGTCCGAAACAATGACCGACGCCCGGGCTATGCCGCCCCGTTTTTCAGCCCCATAAAAAGGAAAAAAGGTAACGTTTTTCCCCCCTTCCATAGCGCAGTACACCCAGATCTGTCCCAGGGAGATGATCCCCTGGCCGCCGAAACCGGCGAAAAGGGATTTTTCGGTCATTTGGCGGCCCCCTGCGCGGCGCCTTGCGCGGCGCGGCGGGTATTCCCGGCGGACGCCCCTTCTTCAAGGGTATTCTTAACCTCTCCCAGGGGGAAGATAGGGATCATCTCCTGCTCCAGCCAATCCACGGATTGCAGAGGATCCATCCCCCAGTTCGTGGGACATTGGGAGAGGACTTCCACCAGGGTAAAGCCTGTGCCGCGCATCTGGGCTTCCAGGGCTTTTTTGATGTATGTCTTGGTCTTCCGGGCGTTGGCGGCGCTGTTCACCGCGCCGCGGGCAATATAGCGGCTCCCCTCAAGAACCGCCAGGAGTTCCGCCACTCGTATAGGGTAGCCCATCCCCGCTTCTCCCGGATCGCGGCCTTTGGGGGCGGTGGCCGCCCGCTGCCCTATCAGCGTCGTGGGGGCCATTTGGCCGCCGGTCATGCCGTAGATGGCATTGTTCACGAAAATCGTGGTGAATTTTTCGCCCCGGTTGGCGGCATGGATCATCTCGGCGGTCCCTATGGCCGCCATGTCCCCATCCCCCTGGTAACAGATGACCAGGTGATCCGGAAGAATCCGCTTGATCCCTGTAGCCGCCGCCGGGGTTCTGCCGTGGGGAGGCTGCACGGAATCGAAATCGAAGTAGAGGTCCGCCCAGATGGCGCATCCTACCGGGTTCGTGATGATAGCCCGCTCCCTCATCCCCATTTCATCAATGATCTCGGTGATGATCCGGTGTATAACCCCATGGCCGCAGCCGCCGCAGTATTTGGTGGGGACATCGTAAAGGCTCTTAGGGCGTCCCTTGAGGTGTTTCATACCTTTCTTCTCCTCCTATGCCTGAAGTTTTGGCGCGTCCAAACCGGCAAGAATGGCCTTTGCCCGGGCAAAGACCTCTTCTTCCGTGGGGACTACCCCGCCGGAATGGGCCAAAAGATGAATCGCCGCGCGGGGAGAACCGGGGGCCGCTTCCAGAACTGAAAGTTTCACGTCCTCCACCAACTGTCCCTGGCTCATCTCCACCGTAAGAATAGGCTTCCCCGCAGCGGCAATTTTTGCCAGGGCCTTGGAAGGGAAGGGCCACAGGGTGATAGGCCTGAAAATGCCCAGTTTGAGGCCCTCTTTTTCGGCAAGCTGCCGGGCGCCCAGGGCAACCCTGGCGGCGGTACCGTAGGCCGCGATGGTAAGGTCCGGGCCTTCCCCGGTGAATTCCCCGCATCCGGTTCTGAAGCCCGAAGCCTCGAAGCGGACTTCCTCTTTTTTAACGATCTCGTACCGTTCAAACCGGGCGCGGGTCTTGGCTTCTAGGTTCTCCGGTACCAGGTCTAAGGATGTGATGTGCCGGGCAAGCCGGGGCCGGCTTGCCATGCCGCCGACGATCCAGTCCCGCGCCGGCAGTTGGCCTAGGTCCATTGCCGGGGGCAGGACCACGCCCTCCATCATCTGGCCTATGATGCCGTCCGCCAGCAGTATGGCGGGCATACGGTACTTGTCCGACAGTTCAAAGGCCAGGACGGTGAGGTCGGCGCATTCCTGGACGCTCTTTGGGGCCAGGACTATGCACCGGTAATCCCCGTGGCCGCCGCCCCTGGTTGCCTGGAAGTAGTCGCTTTGGGCGGGACCTATGGCCCCAAGACCCGGCCCTCCCCGGATTACGTTTACCACCACCAGGGGTATATCCGCCCCGGCGGCAAAGGATATCCCTTCCTGCTTCAGGCTGATGCCGGGACTGGATGAACTGGTCATGGCCCTGGCGCCAGCGGTGGAAGCGCCGTATACCATGTTGATCGCCGCAACCTCGCTTTCGGCCTGGATAAAGACGCCGCCCCGGTCCATCATATTCGCCGCCATGTAGGCGATAAGCTCGTTCTGGGGGGTAATGGGGTAGCCGAAATAGGCCCGGCACCCCGCCCGGAGCGCCGCCTCGGCAATGGCTTCGTTCCCTTTCATGAGGACTTTTCCGGTTCCTGCCTGATTCATCCCGCAGCCTCCTTCAAATCGAATATTTCAATGCAAACATCAGGGCATACTTCAAAGCAGTTACCGCAGCCTATACACCTTTCCACCTGAACCGGCGTTGACGGGTAACTCCCCGACGCGTTAGGCTGGCTGTCCCGCTCCAAAACCTTGACCGGGCATGAGCGTATGCACAAATAGCAACCCTTACACAATTCCCGGTCGATGACGACTTTTCCTCTCCTGGCCATGGGGCCTCCTCTCAATGAGCTTCTCTAAATTGGAAATTATAGCAAACCTTCAGAAAAAAGTGTAGTTGTTGACCGTGTATACGGGGGTCCGGGGGGCCTTGTGCCTCCCGGCGGGGTTGCGGGGCAGCGCCCCGCAGAGAGGGCATCCCGTAGCGTAGTGCGGAGGGGGAGACTTCCCCCTCTTCATTATTCAGCCTCCAACGCGGATCGTGAGCCAGGCATCGTCGTAGAGCTGGAGGTTTTCGCCTACATCGTCCTTGAGTTCCACGTTGAGCAGTTCCTCCTCCGTGTAGTAGGGTGTAACCTTTTTAAGGGCCCG
>JAIRLK010000265.1 GCA_031259515.1 Treponema sp.
GGCAGGCAGGCCATGCTGGAGGCCATAGGCAGAAAATCTGTTGACGAGCTTTTCGCGGCCATCCCCCGGGAAGCGCTGGTCAAGGAGCCGCGCCTTCCTTCCGGCATGTCTGAAATGGAGACGGTCCGGAAAATAACCGCTCTGGCGGGCGAAAACAAGGTTTTCCCCGTGTGCTTCCGGGGCGCGGGCGCGTACCGCCACTATATTCCCGCTGCGGTAAAGCGGATAACTGCCAACGAAAGTTTTATCACCGCTTACACGCCCTACCAGGCCGAAATCAGCCAGGGCATCCTTCAGTCTATATTTGAATACCAGAGCATGATTTGTGAACTTACCGGCCTTGATGTTTCCAACGCTTCTGTCTACGATGGGGCAAGCGCCGCGGCGGAAGCGGTGAATATGTGCCGGGAGCGTAACAGAAATACGGCGTATGTTTCCGCCGCCGTCCATCCCCAGGTTATCGAAACCGTCAAAACCTACTGCCGGGGCCGGGGCGTTCCGGTTGTCCTCGTTCCCTTTGACGGCGACGGAAAAACCGATCTTGCCGCCCTGGAGCGGGTCTTGAAAAGCGGGGGCGGCGCCGCGTGTTTCTACCTCCAAAACCCGAACTTCTTCGGCCTTATAGAGGACGCCGCCAAAACAGCGGAAATTGTACATGCTGCGGGCGCCCTGCTCGTGGAAGGGGTAAATCCCCTGTCCCTGGGTATACTGGAAAGTCCCGGCGTATGCGGCGCGGACATCGCGGTTGGCGAAGGCCAGCCCCTGGGACTGCCCCTGGCTTTTGGCGGCCCCTACCTGGGGTTTATGGCCTGCAAGAGCGCCCTTATGCGCAGGCTGCCCGGCAGAATCGTGGGCGAAACCACCGATGCCCGTGGGGAACGGGCGTTTGTACTTACCCTCCAGGCCCGGGAGCAGCATATACGCCGGGAAAAAGCATCCAGCAACCTGTGTTCCAACGAGGCTCACTGCGCCCTTACCGCGGCGGTGTACCTTGCGGTGATGGGAGAGGCGGGGTTTGCCGAAGCGGGCAGGCAATGCCATGCCAAGGCGGTCTACGCGGCGAAACGGCTTTCCTCCCTTCCGGGGTTTGATCTGGCCTACGGCGGCGAGTTTTTCAATGAATTCGTTACTCATTGTCCCGCGCCGGAAAAGGCGCTCCGCCTTCTTGAAGAACACGGCATCCTGGGCGGCTATCCCCTGCCGGGAAACCGCATCCTCTGGTGTGTTACCGAAGTGAACACAAAAGAAGAAATTGATGAACTCATCGGTATCCTCGATAACGGCCATCAATAAAAAAACAGCCATCAATAAAAAATCCCCTCCCCGCCGCAGAGCGGGGGTATTAAACCCAAAGGGGAATACGTTAAAGAGGAGGGGTAAGTCGCGGACTTGTCCCCAGGGGCCTTGGGACCCCCCCAATATGGAGGATTCTTATGAAATTGATATTTGAAAAGAGCAGGGAAGGCTTAGGCTGCGACATCCTTCCCCCCTGCGATGTGCCTGCCGCTCCCCTGCCCGCGTACATGGCGCGGAAAAAACCCGCCCGTCTTCCCAGCCTGGACGAAAACCAAATATCCCGGCATTACAGCGCCCTGGCAAAACGGGTCTTTGGAATAAACGACGGGTTTTATCCATTAGGTTCCTGTACCATGAAGTACAACCCCAAAGTGAACGAAGAACTGGCAGGGCTTGCTGGTTTTACGGACATACATCCCTTACAACCGGAACATACCGTGCGGGGCTGCCGCAAGCTCCTGGACCTGGCCGCCGGGTATCTTTGCGAGATAACCGGCATGGACGCCGTGAATTTTCAGCCCGCTGCGGGCGCTCACGGGGAACTTACCGGGCTTCTCCTGATAAAGGCCAGCCACGAAAGCCGGGGCGAGGGGGCGCGGAAGCAAATCATCGTTCCCGACAGCGCCCACGGTACCAATCCCGCCAGCGCGAGCATGGCGGGCTACTCGGTAGTGAACATCCCATCGGGGCCTGACGGATGTATAGACCTGGCGGCCCTAAAAGCCGTTGCGGGTCCCGGTACTGCGGGGCTCATGCTCACCAACCCGAACACCCTGGGCGTCTTCGACCCGAACATCCTGGAAATAACCCGCATCGTTCACGAGGCCGGGGGGCTCAACTACTACGACGGCGCGAACCTCAACGCGGTTATCGGCATAGCCCGTCCCGGAGATATGGGCTTCGACGTGGTTCACCTCAACCTCCACAAAACCTTCTCTACCCCTCACGGCGGCGGGGGTCCGGGATCGGGCGTTGTGGGCTGTAAAGAAAGTCTGGCCCCTTTCCTGCCCGTCTCCGGCGTTGTCATGGAAGGCGGCGATACGGAACATTCGCAAAGCATAGGCCGGGTGCGGGCTTTTGGCGGCAACTTCCTTGTCGTAGTACGGGCCGCCGCCTATCTCCTGACCCTGGGAAAGGAAAACCTTCCCGAAGTAGCCAGAAACGCGGCGCTTAACGCCAATTACCTGATGGAGCGGCTGCGAACAAAACTGCCGTCCGCGTATCCGGGTCCCTGTATGCACGAGTTTGTGGTGTCCCTGGAGAAGCTCAAGGCCGGTTACGGCGTTTCCGCCCTGGACTTTGCCAAAGCCTTGCAGGATAAAGGAATGTACCCGCCGACGATCTACTTTCCCCTTATCGTCCGGGAAGCCCTCATGATAGAGCCAACGGAGACCGAGTCCAGGGAAACCCTGGACGAAGCGGCGGAGGCCTTCCTGTCGGTGTACGATCAAGCTCTGGCGGACGGCGAAAGCCTCCGCGCCGCGCCGCGCACTGCCGTTATATGCAGGCCGGACGAGGTGAAGGCCGCCCGTCAGTCTAAGGTGTGTTTCCGCTGGGATTAGCTTCGTTATCTTCTATACCAAAGAGCGGTTTGAGCGCCCGGTAGGTTTCCCGGTAGATTCCAAAGGCGTCATCATAGACCGGCTTGGCTGCCTCTTGAGGGACAAAGGTCTCCGCAACGCCTACCAGGTCCCGGACGGCTTCTTCCGCCGATTTGTACGCGCCCAGGGCGGCGGCTCCCAGGGCAATGAGTCCCAGCAGTTCCGCCGGTGGAAGGGCTGTTTCCGCCGCCCGGAGCCGGGGGACCAGAACGGGACGGCCTGTAACGTCCGCCTTGAGCTGGTTGAGAAAGGCGCTTTCTCCGGGTTTGCCCGTAACCCGCAGTTCTTCTACCGGCGCGCCGGCTTCTTCCATTACGGCGATCACGTCCCGAATGGCAAAGCATATCCCTTCGGCGATTGCACGGGCGGTTTCTCCCCTGCCGGTCCCAAGATTCAGCCCAAAGAACACCCCCCGTGCATGGGGGTCCCAAATAGGAGCCCGCTCCCCAGCCAGGTAGGGCAGAAAGATGAGCCCCCCCGCGCCGGCTGAGGCGGATTCCGCCAGGCCAAAGAACGCGGCGTAGGGCAGGCCGGCCATGCCCAAAAGTTCCCGGCCCCAGGCCAGGGCCTCCCCGGTGGTAGAAACGATCCCGGAAAGGTTCCAGTACGGCTTGACCGGATGGCCGTAGCACATGAGCCGTCTGTCATCAATCCGCCGGGCGGAGCAGAGGTTGATCCCCTCCGAGGTCCCGGACCGGTCGCAGGCCCGGCCCGGACTGACCGACCCGGTCCCCAGGATGGCGGCAAAGAAATCAGGGCCGCCGGCAATCACTTTTACGTTTGCTTTGAACCCGAACCGGGCCGCCGCCGCCGGCGTTACCAGCCCTATGAACGCTCCCGGCGTTACAAGGGGGGGGAACTTCTCTTTATCGAGCCCTAAAGCCGCAAGGGCGCTATCGTTCCAGTACCATGTTTCAAAGCCCTGGGAGGGGATCACCGTCCGCGCTTCCCCGGTCAGGGCGCAGGCTAAGTATTCGGGGGCGGACAGAAACCACCGTGTTTTTTCATAGATCTCTATTTCGCGGTTCTTCACCGCCAGGGCCTTGGGGAGGAAGAAGCTGGGGTCCACGAAACTGCCCATGACGCGGGATACAATCCGGGCCTCTTCTTCGGCCCGGCGGTCCAGCCAGAGCCTGGCCGGAGCCGCAGGCAGGGACAGATTCCCGCCTAAGAGGGCGGGCGTCCCGGTAACCGGCGTCAGGGTCGGCCCGTTGCCGCTGACGACAATGCCTTCCACCGCGGCACGGGACGGAGCGCCGAGCCGGGCCGCGGCATCCTCAAAGGCGCGGAGCCACTGGAGCGGATCGGCCCGGAGCAGGGCTTTGCGTCCGTCCCCCAAGGGCAGGCTCACAAAACGCCCTCCCGATCCGTCATACCGCGCCACGCCGGCCTTAAACGTAGAAGTCCCAATATCAATAACCAACAGCACCGTTTGCCTCCAGGTTGACTATACACAACTCACGGCCAAGGGGGAAGTTACGGACTTGCGGACTTGTTTCGCACATCCGGCCCCTCGATCCGGCTATACGGCGATTTTAGGACTTCCAGCCCGGCGGCGCAGATGATATAATCCTCCTATGAAAAAAGTCCCGGTAAAACAAAAATACCATGAACCTGTCCCAAAACTAATTGACTTTGTGCTAATGTGCGCAGGCTCTTGTGGTTTTTCAGGCTTTCAGCCGGGCAAAACCGCGAATTGTAGGGTTGTTTTCCCAATACTGACGTTTTGGGAAAGCCTCCTCCTGACAAAAACATACCGGAGGGTATATGAGCCATGAAATTATCCGTAAAAATTCCCCTGTTAATTAGCGCCGCGATTTTCGTAGTATCCGCAAGCATCGGCTTGTCGGCGATCCTGGTTTCATCGGGAATTGTGGAAGAAACCGCCCGTCTTGCCCTGGTAAATCAGGCTGTAGAGGGTACAGACATAATCAGCCAGGAGCTTAACGGGGATCTTGCTGTTTTACAGGAACTCGCGAACCGCGAAGAGGTAAAAACCATGGACTGGGAACGGCAAAAGACAAGTCTTTTGCCCCATGTGGATCGCGTGGGCTACCTGGATTTGGCGATATTAGATATGCAGGGGCGGGCTTCCTACATTAAAGAGGGTACAACCTCAAACCTCGCCGAACGGGATTATGTGATCAAAGCGCTGAGCGGCAAACAGGCGGTATCGGATGTGCTTATCAGCAAGCTGATAAACAAACCGGTGGTCATGTATGCCGTTCCCATCACGGATGACCGCGATACGGTCGTGGGCGCCCTTATCGGACGGCGGGATGGTTCCTCCCTTAACGAAGTTACCAAAAATGTGAAAATGGGCAATACCGGCTATTCCTACATGGTGAATAACGAGGGGGTGATAATCTCCCACCAGGACCAGGACCTGGTGTTAAACCAATTTAACCCCCTTGTTGAAGCGGAAAAAGACCCCGCAATGAAACCCCTTGCGGACACCATACGTACTGCCCGGCGCGAGACAACCGGTTCTATTCAATATATGCTCTCCGGCAGAAAAATGGTCGCCGGGTTTGCCCCGGTACCGGGATTCGGATGGACGCTTTTTGTAACGATCAGCCGCAAGGAATTGATGGCCGGCATAGACCGCCTGATATTTCTGATCGCTTCTTTCGGGGCGGCCTTTGTCGCCGCAGGCTTGATTGCCGCATACTTTCTGGGCCGCTCCATAACGAAGCCCGTGGGCAGCGTGGCCGGTACCCTGCGGGATATTTCCGAAGGCGAAGGGGATCTGACCCGGCGAATCACCCTGAAAAGCGCCAAAGACAGGAACGAGATCGGTTCCCTTGCCCGTTACTTCAACCTGACCATCGACAAAATAAAAAATCTGATCGTGGATGTAAAAGATAAGAGTATTTCTCTAAACGCCACAGGCGAAGAGCTTTCCACAAACATGATGGAAACCTCAAACGCAGTCGTTCAAATTGCGGCAAACATCCAAAGCATCAACGCCAGGATCATGAAGCAGAGAGACAATGTTGAAAAAACAGACGCTTCGGTGGTGCAGATTACGGACGGCGTTTCGGCGCTCTATGAATCCGTTAACGTCCAGAGGGAGGACGTAAGCCAATCGGTAAGCGGCGTACAGAATCTTATTCAAAATACCGAGGAGGTAACCAAGACCCTGCTCACCAACATGGACAGCATAAAAGAACTTACGTCCGCCTCGGAGATAGGCAGGGCAGGGGTGCGGGAAGTCGCCGCCGATATACAGGAAATATCCCAGGAATCGGAAGGTCTTTTGGAAATCAACGAGGTAATAGAAAATATCGCAAGCCAGACAAATCTGCTTTCTATGAACGCCGCTATTGAAGCGGCTCACGCGGGCGAAGCCGGCAAAGGTTTCGCGGTTGTCGCGGGAGAGATCCGCAAGCTGGCCGAGTCGTCAAAAGAACAATCAAAAACGATAACCGCCGTATTAAAAAAAATTAAGGGATCAATCGACAAGATACGGATTTCCGCAGACGGGGTACTGAACAAATTCGAGGCCATAGACGCGGGCGTTAAAAACGTCGCGGCCCACGAGAACACTATGTGGCAGGCAATGACGACACAGGAGAGCGACGGCGGCAAGATATTGGAAACGATACATACCCTTGCCGCGATGACCGACAGGGTAACGGATGCTGCCAAAAAGATACTTACCGAAAGTGAAAATGTCAAGAAAGAAAGCCGGCTGCTAAAATCAGAAACCGATGAAATATCGGAAAGCATGAGCGAAATGGCGATTAGCGCCGATCAAATTAACACTTCGGTAAGCAAAGTAAGCGACATAAGCTCCCGCAACAAGAAAAATTTTGAAGACCTGGCAAAAGCCGTTTCGCGCTTCAAGGTGTAAGGGGCGCTCCTCAAACGCCCCCGGCAAAACCGGGGGCGCCCGTTTGTTTCCTATTTTGTCTTCTCTTTTGCCTTCTTCCGCTTCGCCGCCGTGATGCGCGTCAGGTCCGATACGGCCTGGATCAGGTCCCCGTCTTTCGCTATTTCCTCAATAGGCTCAGGCAGACGGTAGGTCCAGTTAAACGGATTAACGGCGCCCGGCACGTTAATACGCTCGGAAGCGGGATCTTCGGCGTACCACCGGGACGACAGGTGAAGGAGGTCCTGAATCTGGAAGACCCGGAATCGGGAAGCGGCGGCGGCCATCTTTTGCAGGAAAACCTTGGCGACCCCGGGGTTATAGGTTCGGGGCAGGGAAGGATAGCCGATAAAGTCACAAAAGCCCTGCTGATCGGCTTCCCGCTCCCACCATTCCCGCAGGGTAGAACTATCGTGAACCGCCGCGGTACAGACGCTCAATTCGGGGTAGTCCTCGAATGGCACGAAAGGTTCCCCCGGTTTGTCCCATTCCCGGTGCCAGCGGACGACCCTGAGCCCCAGGATTTTGAGCCGCGTAAGGACCCGGGGAACGCAGTCCGGGATGGCTCCCAGGTCTTCCGCACAGGGCAGCATAGAGGAGGAATCGCAGAGGGCTGAAAGGAGCTTCTTTCCCTGTTTTTCCCAAATCCCTTCCGAATCGGTACGGTGTTTTACCAGAAATTCTTCCAACTGGGACTTTTCCGTCCCGGAAAGAGAAGCGTAGGCCCGGGAATCCCGATAATGCCAGACCGGGGAGAACTTGCCCTTCTCGTACTCGAAGAAGATGCGGTTACGCCAGGCGTTGAACAGGCAGGTTTGGGCGGCGGGGTGGAGCCCCAGGACGGCAATATCTTTTTCTCCCTGGATAGATTCTTTGAAAAGCCACAGTTCCTCGCCGCCTATGCGGTTCAGGGCGGAGGAGAAAACCTTTTCCGCCTCGGCGGCGATTTCCGATTCCGTGTATACCCCGCCCCAGTTGTCCCGCAGCGCGTCCCAGACCTCTCCGGTGGGGATGTGGGGCTGGGACACCCAGCGTACACGTCCGTCGTCAAAGCCCAGGGCGGAAAGTTCAGCCCTGGTTACGGGGACATAGGGGACAAACCGGCCCAAGGCGGCGGAGCGCTCCTTCCGGGGGCTGGCCCATATACGGAAGAAGCCTAGAACATGATCGATACGGTACGCCTGATAGTATTTCTCAGCCGCTTTAAGGCGCCGTTGCCACCAGAGGTAATCCGTTTTTGCCAGGGCCTCCCAGTTGTAAGTCGGGAAGCCCCAGTTCTGTCCATCGGGGCTGTACATATCCGGAGGCGCCCCGGCGGACAGTTCGATATGGAAGTATTCAGGGTGGGCCCATACGTCGCAGGAATCCTCGTTGATAAGAATGGGAAGATCCCCTTCAAGGATTATGCCCCGGGCGGCGATTTCTCCGGCGGCTTTATGGAACTGGGCATCCAGGGCTTCCTGAAGCCATGCCCAGAAGCGGTGTTCATCCCGGAGCGTATCGTCGTTCCAGAGGGCCTCAATTTCCTCCGCCGTTACCTGCCGGAACGAGGGCCACTCCTGCCAGCTCTTTTCGCCGTTTGCTTCCTTGAGCCGCCGGTATACGGCGTATTCCTTTATCCAGGGGTTCTGCTCTATCCAGTTCCCCAAGGCGCCCTTTTCCGCCTGAGCGGCTATTTTCTCTTTATTGGCGGCATAGATTTCCCGGAGCAGGCCCAGCTTAGCCCGGAGTATCTTTTCAAAGGGGAACCGTTTTTCACCTTCAAATTCTTGCCGCAGGGCTTTGACCTTTTGGAGAATTTCCGGAGACCCGGAGCGGGCTTCCGGAAGCTCGCCTATCCTCAGATACAGGGGGTGAAGAGCGAACACCGTAAGGGCGCTGTAGGGGGAACTTTCATATCCCGTATCGTTAACCGGCAGTATCTGGATCAAGCCGATTCCCATTTTGCCACATAATTCGGCAAATTCAACCAAATCCGGAAATTCCCCGACTCCGGCACTCTCCTTGCTCCGCAACGCCCCTACCGGGACCGCTGTGCCGATTAGCCGTTTTACGGCGCTTCTTGTCCGCTGTGTTTTAGCCATGACATACCTCTATCCTTTATTCAATCTTTGCCATACGCAGTGTCAGGCGGAGGATGTTCAAATTTCAATTTATCACGTAAAAATAACATGCCCTTTCGGCCATGTTATTTCCCCGCGGCTCCAATTTATACTCTTGGGACAAAGCCCCGCAAATTTCCAGAAAACCATTTTTATCCATCCGCCGTCAAGCCTCACGCATCAAATGCGGCGCTCCTCAAGCGGCCAGTCCGCTCAAAGGGAACTACCGTTGTACCCGGCCCGATGCGTTTCCTGCCGCAAGGGCTTCGATTTCCGCAAGGCCGATGATATTGAAATCATGTTCAATGGTGTGTTTAAGGCAACTCGCGGCAACGGCAAAATTGACGGCCTTCTGATCATCCCAGCCTTCAAGCTGGGAGTAGATCAGGGCGGCGCCGAAACTATCGCCTCCGCCGACCCGGTCCACGATGCGGACTGAGTAATCAGGGCCGAAAGAAGCGGCGCCGGACTTCCCATCGTAGAGCATACCCGACCAGTTGTTGTCGCTGGCGGAAATGCTGCCCCGGAGGGTAACGGCCACTTTCTGAAACCCGAACCGGTCCGTAAGCTGCTTTGCCACCGAGATATACCCCTCGTGACTTAAAGCGCCGGCATTGATGTCCGTATCCGCAGCGCGTATACCGAAAACATCGGCGGCATCTTCCTCGTTGGCGATGCATACATCCACCGAGGACATGAGTTCTCCCATAACCTGGCCCGCCTTCTCCCTGCTCCACAGCTTCTTCCGGTAGTTGAGATCGCAACTTACCAGAACGCCCAGCTTCTTCGCCGACGCCAAGGCTTCTTTACACACTTGGGCGCAGTTGTCGCTTAACGCCGGGGTAATGCCGGTAAAATGGAACCAATCCGCCCCTTTAAGCAGGGTCTCCCAGTCAAACTCGCCGCTCTTTGCCTCCATAATAGCCGAATGAGCGCGATCATAGATGACCTTAGATGCCCGCTGCGAAGCGCCTTTTTCCACAAAATAAATACCCAAACGCTCACCGCCCCGCAGAATCCCCGATGTGTCCACCCCGAAACGCCGGAGCTCGTTGACCGCCGACTGACCTATCTCGTGAGAGGGAACCTTGGTAACATACGCGGCGTTGACCCCGAAATGAGCAAGACTTACCGCCACATTTGCCTCGCCTCCCGCATAGGAAGCCTCGAACTCCGAAGCCTGAAGAAACCGCAGATAGCTCTTAGGATTCAAGCGCATCATGATTTCCCCGAAACAAACGACCCGTTTCATGTGTATCTCCTTAGTTTTCAGATAGTATAACCCTAATTTTTCGGGAGGGTCAAGGGTCCGCATTGCCTCATAAAAAATAAAATGCCGTTGCCCTGACGCAGCTAAGCAGTTAGTGGGATTCTGCCCCTGTTGGTCATATTATTCATACGATGCGGGTCCTTAATCCTTGGCTTTCGGTGTAAATTTGGCGAATCGTGAGTGGAAGACAATGTTGATGATTCCTACCGGACCGTTCCGCTGTTTCGCTATAATCAGTTCCGTCGGTATCGTCCCCGGCCCTATTTCGACTTCGCCGTTGCTTGGCTCCACCTTCCGGTCCCGGTGCAGGAAGATAACCAGGTCCGCGTCCTGTTCTATAGAGCCTGATTCCCTCAAGTCCGCCAGCCCGGGCCGCCCCGCATGTTCCCCGCTCCGTTTGCCCTCTACTTCCCGGCGTACCTGGGAAAGGGCCACTATGGGTATACCCAGTTCCCGGGCAAGGCTCTTGAGAGACCGGGATATTTCCGCCACTTGCTCATGCCGGGGAAGCTGGGAGTTCTCCGAGGAGATGAGGGTAAGATAATCAATAAAGATGATCTCCACCTTCTGTTGAGATCGGAGCCGCCGGGCTTGAGAGCGGAGGTCCAGGAGCTTCATGTTCGGCATATCCACGATGTACAGGGGCGCCTCGTAGATTTTCCCCGCAGCGTCCAGAAGTTTCGAGAATTCCGAAGGTTTCAGTTTCCCAAGCCGCAAGGAGTTGGATTCGATATTTGCTTCTCCCGAAATAAGCCGCTGGACCAGGGCCACGTCAGACATTTCCAGGGTGAAAAAAGCGGCGGAGACTTTCTGGTGTATGGCGATGTTCGTCGCCATGGTTAGGGCCAGGGCGGTTTTCCCAATGGACGGACGGGCGCCTATGATGATCAGTTCCGAAGGCTGAAATCCAGAGGTGTACTGATCCAGATCGTCAAACCCGGAAGGAACGCCGGTGTACTGGCTTTTTGAATGATACCGGCTTTCGATGATGTTAATGACCGGCGGAATGATCTCCTTGATGCTCTTGAAGGTGAGGGTTTGCCGCGAGTCGGTAAGTTCAAAGATACGCTGCTGGGTTTCCTCCAGGATAATCCGGGATTCCTGAGACTCATCGAAGGACTTTGCGACAACCTCGTTGGAAACCCGTATCAGGGAACGCCGGAGGGAACCGTCCTGAACGACTTTCGCGTAATACTCAATGTTAGCGGTGGTGGGTACCACGTTGGTCAAAGACGCAACGTAGGCCGGCCCTCCCGCCCCGTCGAGTTCGCCGATTCTCCGGAGTTCCTCGACTATGGTGATAATATCCGCCTTCAGCCCCTGATCGGAAAGGGTTCTGACCGCCTCAAAAACCCGGCGGTTCCGGTTGATGTAGAAATCGCCGGGCTTGAGGTACTGCATGGCAACGGAAACAGCATCGTTATCAAGAAGCATAGCCCCCAGCGTCGCTTTTTCCGCTTCTTCATTGTGAGGAGGTATTTTGTCTTTGAGTCCCTCTGCCATAGAATCCTGGGAGTTTGCGGGCTTACCCTACACGGGAACCGCCCGTTTCCCGTATTAGGGTATTACGCCTGGTCCGAAGCCCCGGCGGCGGGAGCTTCAGCCGGCGTCGCCTCGACCGCCTGCCCTTCAGTAGGCTCTCCATGATGCCGCCTGTCCTTCCGTGCCGGGGCGGAGTGTTTGGGTTCGCTCTTAATAACCTGGGCTTCTACGGTCAGTCCGACTTCCGCAGCGGCGCTTTCGTAGAGCTTGATCGCCACCTTGTACTTGCCCACGCTCTTAAAGCTGTTGCCGGGTAATTCCACCCGCTTCCGTTCCGTGGGGAACCCCAGCCTGGTAAGCTCGTCCGCCACCGTCTGGCTGGTAACCGCGCCATAGAGCTTGCCGTTGGCGCCGGCAGGCATGGCAATAACCAGTTCCAGGGCTTCCAGTTTTTCTTTCAGACCTGCGGCATCCTGGCGTTTCGAGGATTTACGGGCTTCGATTTCTTCCCGCCGGGCCTCGAACTTCTTGATGTTCGTTTCCGTATACGGTAACGCTATGCCCCGGGGAAAAAGATAATTCCGGGCATACCCTTTGGCTACATCTTTGACATCCCCTTCTTCTCCCAGGGTGTTCAAATCCTTGTTCAAAATTACTTTCATGTTCCAAGCTCCTTTGTGCAGTACGGACCCTGACCCGAACCCGGTACGGACACAGCCGCGCCTTCGCCGGATTCACATCCCCGGAGTAGAGGATGGTCCTTTGAGTTTCGGCGTCCGAAAGGGCGCCCAATTTTCGGCGATACCCAAAAGGATTAGACATCCTAACAGTACCGCGTTAATTCCGGGACTAACTATCAACAAAAACAAGAGGAAGTTCAGGGCCAGCCTCATGAACGGCGAAAGGTTTGCCCGGACAATAAAATACGCCGCTATTCCGCCGCCCTGGGCCAGGTACAGGATACCGCAGATAACCATGCCGTTCCAGGCAACGATTTCCAGGGGCGCTATTCCCCCTATCTTTCCCGCGAGAACGGCAAGGAGAGAAAAGGACAAAACCCAGATGAACCCCGAAGGGACATGGAAATCTGCGGGAGCGAAATTACGCATTTCTCCCCGCGAATCAGGCAAGGCCTCTCCGGCTCCCGTTCCGCCTCTCCGTCTCCGGCGAAAAACCCAAACCAGAGCCAGGGCGAGCTGACGGTTCACGAAGAAGAAAGCCATACAGGATGCCATCACCCCGCCGCGCAGGGCCGAAACGATCAGGGTATCAATGATAAAATCCGGCGTCAAATACTGTTCCAAAAGGGACTGCTTTACCACATCCGCCCCGGCGGATGTGGTATACAAGGCCGACAACGCCTCAGCCTGGGTACGGATAAAACCGTTAAAAGCCGTACTCTGACGGAGGGAGGCTATTAAGGGCAGAATCAAGAGGCTGGCAGCACAGGACGCGATTACAAAACGGTATACCCCCGGGATACGCGCCGGGGAATACCTTCCCCGCGCTTCACCGGCATCCGTGAAAGAAGGAGCCATCATCCAGGTAAAAGCCCCGGCAGTCAGGGCAAAATGCACAATACCCCCGATAACCTGCTCCCCGGGATAGGGGGAAAAAACAGCCGCCGCCGCCGACCAAAGACCATTCCCCGCCGCCGCTAAAGCCAAACAAACCCATGCGGCCCTAAAACCGTACCCCGCCGCCATGACGCCCAGGGGCAGTAAATACAAAAACCCAAAAAGCCAGAAACGGCCCAGGAAAACACAGGCGCCCGCTCCTATCAAAACGGGTATGTGGGGAATGGCAGCAACCTGCCGGGGCATCATGACAGCCGGCTCGCAGCTATTCGGCAACGAAGGGAAGCAAGGCGATGATCCTGGCCCGTTTAATAGCCACCGCCAGAGCCCTCTGATGTTTCGCGCATGTCCCGGTAATCCTGCGGGGCAGTATCTTTCCCCGGTCGGTAATAAACCGGCGCAGCACATCCGCCTCTTTGTAGTCTATCTTCAGCTTTTGGGTACAGAATTTGCAGACTTTCTTCTTGAAGAAAACCTTCCCTTTACCGCCGCCGCCGCGGCCTTCTCCATCCCGGCTATCCTGCTGGCTTTCCCCACCCCGGTCCTGCCGGGGATGCTCGTTTTCCACATATTTCTCATCAGCCATAGTTACTCCTTGAATCTTAAAATCACTATCCCGGCATTACGCCGCGCCGCTAAACCGGTTAAAACGGAATGTCATCGGCAAAACCATCATCGCCCTGGTGATGCCCGCTGTCCCGGGGAGGCCGTTCCACGCCGCCCTCGTTCCGGTGCTCCTGATACCCCCCGCCCGGCGTGTAGCCGCCGCCGGCGCCGCCGGGCCCCCCGCCGAGAAGCTGGATGTTATTCGCGACAATCTCGACCTTGGAACGGTTCTGCCCGTCCTGCTCCCACCGGTCCTGGCGGAGTTCGCCGTCTATTCCCACCTGTTTTCCCTTGACGAGGTACTGGTTCAGGGACTCCCCCTGCCTTCCCCAAAGAACAATGTCGAAAAAATTCGCCTCGTCTACCCATTGATCGCCGGACTTACGCCGGCGGTTAATGGCAAGGGAAAACTTACATACCGCCTGACCTCCGGCGGTATACTTGAGTTCCGCGTCCCGGGTCAACCTTCCCACTAGTACGACATGATTAATATCCGCCATAGATGCCTCCTATTGTTCCACCTTAACGAAAAGATATTTAAGGAGGTTTGTGTTGAGTTTGAAAATCCGATCAAGGACGGTGATTTTTTCCGGTTCGGTCTTGAGGGTATAGAGGACATACCGTCCCCTCCGCCGTTTTTTGATTTCGTAGGCCAGGTCCCGGTCACCGGTTTCATCGGTCTTTTCGATCACGGCCCCATTAGAATTCAGGTCGGCCTGCAACTGCTCCCGGCCTGCCTGATACAGGTCTTCTTCCAGCGGGAAGATGACCGTCAGTTCATACTGACGCATAAGTCCTCCTTACGGACTAAAAATTGGCCCGTCCTACGGACGGACAAAGAGGTAGGTCTTTGTATTCTATTTCCGGGTTTTCGTCAAGGAGGCGAATTGCGCCACGTTAAATCTAACCATGGCGGAACGTTTGCGCCATGTAAAAATCTAACCGAAAACAGCCTAAGTTGTTATGCTACAAGAAATTAGGCAAAGAGCTAATTCTAAGCAGGATAAAGAGTTACGAAGATGCTAAAAAACCGTCAGGAACCCCAAATAAGCATATTTTAAGTCTAATTCCTGTAAGGACTTAGACTTACGCATGGTTCGTTTTTTACGTGGCGCA
>JAIRLK010000291.1 GCA_031259515.1 Treponema sp.
TCAAGCCCCATGTTGCGGGGACCAAAGGCGATGTCGTCATACACCTGGGGCATGAATAGCTGATCCTCCGGGTTCTGGAACACCAGCCCCACCCGGCGGCGGATTTCTTCCCGCATGACCGCAGCCTTCCGTTTTCCGCCCGGAGTTTCGGCTTCCGGCAGCAACTCCGCCGTATCAACCGTAACGCTGCCTTTGGTGAGGGGAATGATCCCCACCAGGGCAAGAAAAAGGCTGGTCTTGCCCGCGCCGTTTGCCCCCAGCAAGGCTGCGGTTTCCCCGTCCCGGACCGTAAAACTAACGTCCCTGATCGCTTCCGCGTCCCCGCCGTAAGAAGCGGAAAGGTTCCTGATTTCTATGATAACGCCTCGTTTATAAGAAGCCCCAACGCAACGGGAAGGTCGAAAAACCGGAACAGGAGGCAGCCCAAAGAGACCAGGGCGAAAAACAGCAGGTCCGCCGGTTTAAGCGCCGGAAAATCTCCCGCAGGGGAAAACTCCGGGTCATAGCCCCGGCACTTCATGGCGGTGTAAATTCGTCCTGCCCGGTCCGCGCTGCGAAGGAAAAGGCCGCCTACAACGCTTCCCCCGTGGGCCAGGGCGATCCCTTTCGCGCCGGGACTCCTCAGCCTGTAGGCGGTATACAGGGACTGGGCCTCGAACAGGAGGACGGCAATATAGCGGTAACCCATTTCAAGCACGGTCATAAAGATGCCGGGAACGTGAAAACGCCTGAACTGGGCGGAAAGCTGGGGCCAGGGGGTCGTGGCAACGAGGATCAGCACGGCGGCGGCGCAAAGAATGGCCCGGAGCGCCAGGGTACAGAGGGATATAAACCCGAAACTAATATCCAGGGGTCCCCAGGAAACCGCAGTTTCCCCCTCGAAGATACTATTGGAAAGGCCCGTAAAAAGGCAAAACGGCAGGGCCAGGGCGGCCCGGCGGAAGAGGAGCGCCGGGGGCAACTCCCCCAAAGCGATGAGGACGCTGGGATAAAAGAGGAAGGGCAACAGGGGCCGCAGGGCGTGGCGGTCAAAGGAGACTACCGAGATCAGGAAGACTAAGGCGGCGGAGATCTTCACCCCCGGATGAAGGCGGTGAATGACGCTGTTCCCCCCGGAAAGCCGCTCCAGGGCGAAGAGTTCTTCCGGTTTTTGGAACAGCCTCAAGCGCCCTCCCCTTTTCACGCGGCTTTGAGCCGGTTCTTCTTGACCCGGTAGATAAGATACCCGGTCCCGCCGGCGAGTATACAGGTGAGAACCGAACCCAAAACCCCCGCAACGGAAGTTCCCCCGGCGGAGCCAGCTTCCCCCTCCGCCTGCGGGAAGCCGTAATCGGGCATAAAAGCCGTCGCTTCCTGTATGGCCTCGGCGCGATGGAACACGGGACCGGCGGCTTCCAATTCCGCGGCCTCGCCTCCCGCTCCCAGGGTCCTTTCCATAGCCCACTCCAGGCCGTCAGGATAGGCGGAGGCAAAAAGGGACAAGAGCCCGCCGGTGATAAGGGTAATCACCGCGAGGCAGGCCACTACCTTCCTCATGGAAATCCCGGCTCCCAGGGGTTCTCCTCTCAGGACGCTTTCAGGGATCTCGGGCCGCAGGGCATAGACAAAGTTCAAAACCGTTGCGGTAATGACGCCTTCCACCAGGCCTATGGCCAGGTGTATGGGCTGCATGAGGAGGACGAAGACGGAAAACGGCAAGGCGGTAACCCCCGACAGTTGGGTTTCCACCACCACGCCAAATGCCCCAAGCTGGAGGCCTATGACCACCGACAGGATTGACACGGCGCTTATCTTTTTGGCGGAAAGGCCGGTTTTTAAAAGGGGGTTAAAGATGAGGGGGTACACGATAAGGCAGGGAACCACCCCCATATTGAAGATGTTGCACCCCAGGGCCAAAAGCCCGCCGTCGGCAAAGAACAGGCACTGTATTACCAGTACCGCCGTAAGGGAAAGAAGCGCCGGATAAGGCCCCAGAAGCCCGGCAAGCAGAACGCCGCCGCCTATGTGCCCGCTAGAACCCGCACCGGGAATGGTAAAGTTTATCATCTGAGCCGCAAACACAAAGGACGCGGCAACCGCCATAAGGGGAACCTTTTTTTCGCCCAGCTCATTTTTTATTTTCGCCGATGCGTAAGCCGCCGAAGCGGCGCTTACTAACCAGCCGATGCCTCCCACAGCGGGAGAAATCAGCGCGTCAGCCATGTGCATAGCCATACCTCCATACGTTAACTACGAAAACTATATTCATTAGAGCCGGTTCCAAAACTTCAGTTTTGGAACAGCCACATTAGGAATAAAGTTCCTTCTTTTCGGCGGACAAACGTTCCGCCCACATACGGTTGATCAGGTTCGCCTGATAACCGGCGCCAAAACCATTGTCTATGTTCACCACCGATATTCCGGGGGAACAGGAATTGAGCATCCCCAACAGGGCGGAAAGGCCGCCAAAGGAAGCCCCGTAGCCCACGCTCGTGGGCAGGGCTATCACCGGCGCGGCGACCAGCCCGGCGATGACCGATGCCAGAGCCCCTTCCATGCCCGCCGCGGCAACCACGACGGCGGCCTTCCGTATCTCCGGCAGCCGGGCAAAGAGCCGGTGTATCCCGGCCACTCCCACGTCAGGTATCAGTGTAACCCGGCTCCCCAGGAATTCGGCGGTATTGGCCGCTTCTTTCGCCGCCGGAAGATCCGAGGTCCCGGCGGCCACAACCGCCACCAGACCCTTCCGTTCCTCCGGCAACACCACGCTCCCTATCGTTAGGGTCAAGGCTGTTTCATCGTACCTTCCTTCGGGAAAACGGCGGAGTATACGGCCAGCCAAGTCCGGCCCGGCTTTGGTCCCCAGCACGGGCAGGGACAGCTCCCGCATCCGAATCATGACGGCTTCAGCTTGATCTACGGTCTTCCCCAAGCAGTAGACAACTTCGGGGTATCCGGTCCGCTCCGCCCGCCGGGTATCCAGAAACGCGAAATCAAGAGCGCCCTCATCGGGGGAACCGTCAGGGGCCAGCGCGGTCATCATGCCTCCGCTTTCAGGATGCGGTTCAGGCTTCCCATGACGTATCCTTCAAGCTCAAGGGCGACAAACAGGAACCCCTGGGACTTGAGGGCTTGGGAAATCTGATCCGCCAGGGCGCCGTCAAAGAAACGCCGCCGTTCTTCCGGCGCGACTTCTATCCGGGCAATATCCCCGTGGGAACGGACCCGGAACTGCCTAAAGCCCCTATCTCGCAGGTAGTCTTCGGCCTTTTCCACCCGGATAAGCTTGTCCCGGTCTATACGCTCCCCGTAGGGGATACGGGAGGCCAGACACGCGAAAGCCTGCTTGTCCCAGGTGGGCAGGGCGAAACGCCGAGAAAGCTCCCGGACCTCGGCCTTTGTCAGGCCTGCCTCCCGGAGGGGGCTAAAAACGCCAAGTTCCTCCAGGGCTTTAAGGCCCGGCCGGTAATCCAAAAGATCGTCCCGGTTGGATCCGTCCAGCACGGCAGTGATCCCCCGTTTCCGGGCTTCTTCCAGGATGCGGCCGAATTCCAGCTTCTTGCAGAAATAGCATCGCTGTCCGGAATTGGCCGCCACGGCTTCGTCAATCTCATCTTCGTCAATCCACACATGCTCAATCCCGGTCTGTCCGGCGATACGGGTCGCCCAATCCCGCTCGCTTTGGGGTAGCATGGGGGACGCGATGGTAACGGCAATGGCCCGGTTTCCCAGGGCCGCAGTCGCGGCGTAACAGAGAAAGGAGCTGTCCACCCCTCCCGAAAAAGCCACCGCCGCGCTCTTCCGTTCGGTAATTATCCCAAGGAGGCGTTCGTATTTCTTTTTCAGGGTGGGATCCTCAGCATTCCCGGCCAACGTTTGCATACTTTTCCTATCCTTCTTTTGAAGCACACGAATACGTGATCTTTCGAGAAAATATGGGGAGTTCATCTCCGGAATTTCCCTTCACAGGATTATGGGGGTTTTTCAGGTCCTCCAGGACTTCATGTCCTGTTTATTTGAGCATAGCGACAGAGGGACGGATTTGTCAACCAGGTGGAGAGGGAAGCCAAGACAACAGCATTTACTTTCCGAATAAGACAGTAACCGCAAGGGCGAAAAAGGCGCAGAAAGAAAGGGAAAAAAGGGCTTTCCCCTTGAAAACTTATTCGCCTTATGCGGCCTTGGCGGTTAAAAAATTTTAACTTTGCGTATATGGGATGGGTCTTGGTCCCCCGGAGTTTTACCCCTCCCCCGCACAAACTCAGCGTTCCCGAATCAAGAGCCGCCGGGTCAGGGTTTCCAGCATGTCCCGGTTCTGTCCCGGCGGAAGGGCGGCGATTTCCTTCAGCGCCCGGTTGGTGTAGTTTTCGGCGTATCCGCCCGCCGCTTCGACCCCGCCGGATTGGCGCGCCAGGGTAAAGATACGCTCCCCGTCTTCGGCGGTAAAGGACGGGCGGGAAAAAATATCCTGCAATGTTCCGGAACGATCCAGCGACAGGGCGCAAATCACCGGCAGGGTGATAAGCCCCGCAGTGATGTCGTTCCCCAGGGGTTTCCGTACCAGTTCTTCATTTCCCGCATAATCCAGGATGTCATCAATAATCTGGAAGGCTATACCGATGTTATAACCTATGCGCCTGAGCCGTTGGCATACTTCCCGGGGGGCCTTTGCCTCGCTGGCCCCGGCGTAACAGGCCAGGGAAAAAAGCAACGCCGATTTCCCCAGGATCTTCCGCAGGTAGCCCCGCAGAGAAACATTGCTCCTGAAACGGTCGTTGTTCTGTTCAATTTCCATGGTACAGATAACCGAAATGAGCCGCGCCAGGTTGAGGGCGTTTTGAGGAGAGGTATAGTCCGCCGTAATGAGGAAACAGCGGGAAAGGAGGTAGTCTCCGATAAGAACCGCGTCCCGCTTCCCGAAACGGGTATGTACGGTGGGAAGCCCCCGGCGCAAGGGGGAATCGTCGATCACATCGTCGTGAACGAGAGTAGCCAAGTGGAGCATTTCCAGGGCGGCGGCGAGTTTATAGTGCTTTTCCTGAAGTTTCCCGAACCGGGCGGCCATAAGGAACAACCCAGGCCGGAGCAGTTTGCCCTTTCCACTGAAAAGCCCGGTCAGTCCGCTGGAAATAACCGGGTTTTCCGACGCCGATGAACCCCGTATGATACCGGAAACTTTTTCCAAGGCTTCCGGCATCCCGGGAAAGTCATTCCAGTAAGAAATCATCGGCTTTACCGGCGCTTATTTTGACGGCCCATCAAGATACCAGTAACGCCGACGGGCGAACCTGGTTCCGTTCCACCACTTTTTGAAGAGGGGAACCACCCAGCAGTCCAGCCCAAAAGCCCTGCCGGCGCCGCCGAGCAGGAGGAACCCCGCGAAGAGGAACCAAACCTGATTCCAGGCAAACATTCCCGAAAGGGTGAATACCAGGCACAGGACTATCGAAGCCACCGCCGCCCACCAGGTAAAGAGACCGCCCATCATGGCAAGGCCGATACAGATTTCCATCAGAACGACCATTAACTGGAAAGCCTGGAAGGGAATATGGGCGGCTATGCCGTCCATAAAGGTAGTCCTGAACCAGGTTGCCACTACGCCGTTGGGGTTAAAAATGGACTTGCTCAGGTCCCAGACTCCCTGGAAGGCGCTCTCCGCCGCTCCCGATGCGGCGCTTACCGCATCGGCAGTGGCACTTGAAACCGTATCGCCAAAGAGATCGGCTCCCGCGTCAGCCGCTCCGCCAAAGAGGTCCTCTGTCGTCCCGCCGCCGAAAAGATCGGCTCCCGCATCAGCCGCTCCGCCAAAGAGGTCCTCCGTCGTCCCGCCGCCAAAGAGATCGACTCCCGCATCAGCCGCTCCGCCAGAGAGATCGCCAACGGCGCTCGCTGCGCTTACAGCTTCCGCCCCGGACTGCGCCACGCCGGGGGAAAACATCCAGCCCGATTTACTGCCCGTTCTCCAGGAAAGCCAGCCTTCGCCTATCTTATTGATCCCTTCAAAGACCCACATGAGCCCCAGCCAGAGCCGGAGGGGAAGGAGCCAGTAACCCCTGGTTTTATATGCCCCAAAACCGCGGACAAAAGAACGGCCATGCTTCATGTCCAAAAATTCATGTTTGATGTATTCCCAGCATTGGTTGAATCCGGCGACTCCGATAAGGTAGTGAAGGTTGACGATATGCTTCATGGCCATGGCAAAGAAACCCGAAAGCTTAATGCCCATGGCGTTGGAGACTGCGTACTTGCCTCCCACGGAAACCATAAAGCCATGATAGTTGGATTTGAATTTTTTCGCCTCGTACCCCTCAATATCGGCGATGATGTTATGAGCTGCGGTCTCCCCAGTCTGCACGGCAGTCTCCACAATTTGGGGCAGAGGCTTTTCATTTTCGATGAACCAGAGGTTATCCCCCACAGGGAACACATTGGGATGATCCACCGAACGGATTTCGCCGGTAACCAGGAGCCGCCCCCTGCGGTTCCGCCCAGGGGGGCCGTCCCCGGAATTCGCCAAGTTCCTCCCAAAGGGGCCTTTGGCAAGATCCAGGGAATCGGCGAAGGCACAGCCTGTAACGCCGGCGGTCCAGATGAAAGTCCCGGTTTCAAGGACGGAACCGTCCTTGAGCTTGACCACTCCCGGATCGGCCCCCACGATGGGGGTGTTGACCAAAAGCTCCGCCCCATGATGCTTCATGTAATAGACGACCTTCTCCCGCAGGTCCTCCTCCAGCATGGGCAGAATATTCGGCAGGGCTTCTACCACCGTAATACGCACCTCGTTTTTGGCTATCAGCCACTTGGCGCACATGACATCCCGCCATTCCAGAAGCTCACCGGCCATTTCAATTCCCGTAAAGCCCCCGCCGGCCACGACAAAGGCAAGCATCTTCTGACGCTTAACGCGGTCCTGCTCTGCTACCGCCTTCTCGAAAATATCGTCAATGTGATACCGGAGCTTCATGGCATCGTCGAAAGACCAGAGAGTAAAAGAGTTTTCCTTAATCCCCGGAATGCCAAAGAATTCCGGCTCCGCGCCACTGCCCAGGATCAGATAATCGTAATCGTAGACCCTTACGGCGGACCGGGCCTGCTTCTTCTCAAAATCGACAGAAACAACCGTATCCAGTACCACTTTGACTTTGGAGGCCCCGAATATCTTGGCATAGGGAACCCGCACCGAGTCAGGGCCGACCCGGCACCCCGCAACTTCGTGGAGTTCCGTCATCAAGGTATGGAAGGGATGCCTGTCTATGAGGGTGATGGTAAGGCCGTCGTTGTTTTTATATTTATTCGCCAGCTTTTTTGCCGCCGCGATTCCCCCATACCCGCCGCCGATAATGAGGATATTCTTTCCCTTTCCCATAAAAAACTCCTGTTACGTTTTTGGTTACCTGGCCGCCGCAAGAGCCTGCTTTACAATGTCCAGATAATCCTTGACCTGTATAGATACGCCGGAAACTCCATCGGGCGCAGCATTAGCTTTGAGCTTTATACTATCCGGATTCTGGGCTTTGATCAGAGCGGCGGCAAATAACGTAGCCTGTTCATGCCACATCTTCTTTGCATCCGTCATGGGATAGCCTTTGGCCCGGGATGTGATCATTTTGGAAGGATTGACACTGGCGGGCATACCGACAAGAATTCCATTCCAGAGCATATCCACAATGGTTCCGTTTACCACGGTGATAAGGGTGGAGTTTTTGGTGTGGTACGCATCCGCCGCAGCGGCTTCCGCGTAGTACCAGCCGTCTTTATAGGCGCCCTTTGCAATGGCCCTGGCCTTCAACGCCTTGGATGCTAGGTCAAAAAAGGGCTTCGCATTGGCGGGCCCTCCCGATACGGTAACGGCCTTAACGTCCTGACTTGAAACAAGGTGCTGCTCCACCGCTGCGGCCTGGGTCGCCCAGGTGGCGGCGGCGGGAACCGCGCCCGAAGCGGCGATGGTCTTAAGGTCCTTGGTTCCCGCGTTAAGGCTCAGGATATTCCATGCGGCGGAAGCGATTTTGCCTCCCCTCACCTCAATGACCACCTGATTCCTCTGATTATTGGCATAATCTGCGTCCTGAGCAAAATAGAACCCATCCTTGTAATTCTGGGCAAATAACGCCGCAGAACAAAGTACCGCAATTGCTCCCACAATTCCTAGTTTTTTCATGATCTTCTCCTTAAAACTATACGTATGATAAATTTTGATTATTGTATCAAAATTTTTAAGATATTGCAAAGGATCGATTTGTTAAACCCCGATAAAAACGTCTCCCCTTTTCGTTAGACAACATAGGGAGGGGGCAAATCAGTAACCCTCCTCACGCTTACCTGATATGGATGCCCTTGGCTGGAGAGCATATTATATTACCAGAATAGCAAGAATATAAATAGCATAAACCCTCTTTTGGTTTTCCGTCAAGTGGTAAAATAACTCCTTT
>JAIRLK010000314.1 GCA_031259515.1 Treponema sp.
TCTCTTTTACATACCGTAAATGCCGGGGGTTTTTTCCGGCGGCCGCGTTCTGGCTGCTGCCGGTTTTTCTCCTGTTCCCGGGTTCTCAGAGCTTCGCTCAGATTCCCCCGCCCGGTTCCGTTCCCGGTCCGTTGGGGGTTCCCGTTCCCGGCCAGACCGCAGTGCCGGGGCAGGTCCCTGTTCCCGGTCCGGTAGGAGTTCCCGTTCCCGGCCAGACCGTAGCGCCAGGGCAGGTCCCCGTTCCCGGTCCTGTGGGGGTTCCCGTTCCCGGCCAGACCGCAGCGCCAGGGCAGGTCCCTATTCCCGGTCCTTCGGGCGTTCCGGTTGTACCTGCGCCGGCGGGCGTCGTCCCGGCTCAACCAGCCTCTGCCCGGGACGGGACGACGGGAACAGGCAATATCCCGCGTGTAGAGGCTGTCCCTGAAGAGGCCGTTCAGGCGGCTGCCGAAGTCCTGTCCCTGGACGACGCCTTGGGGCGAATCGGTCTCTCCGGGCAGGGCCTTGAACTCCGCTGGGATCCCTTCTTCGGAACGGGGACCTTTACCGTGGCGGGACATACCCTCGCCTTTGATACCGGGAGTCCCGGGGAAACCGGCTTCATACTCCTGGATTTTCGGGAAATCTTCCCGGTTCCTGTTCCTTTTGTCCGCAACGGGCTCCTCTGGTTCCCCGAACCCTTTATCGTCACCCTGAAACGGACGCTGGACGCCATTGGCGATGACGACCGCTCCCGGTTCAGGATAGCCGCCATCGTAGTGGATCCGGGGCACGGGGGCAAGGACGCGGGAGCTGTGGGAAACCACGTAATCAACGGGAAATCCCTTAGACTTATGGAAAAAGACGTTACCCTGACAACCTCAAAGTTCCTCCATGCCCGGCTCTCCGAGGCTTACCCGGACAAACGGGTACTCCTTACCCGAGAGGGAGATACCTATCCTACCCTGGAAGAGCGGGTCGCCATCGCCAATTCGACGCCGCTTAAAGATAATGAAGCTATCGTGTTCGTTTCCATTCATGCCAACGCTTCTTTTAACAGAGACGCCCGGGGCTTCGAGGTATGGTATCTCAGTCCGGAATACCGCAGAACCGTCATAGACCGGGATAAATACGCTGATTCCGCAGAGGTCATTCCCATCCTTAACGCCATGCTGGAAGAAGAATTCACCACCGAAAGCATCATGATGGCCCAGTCCCTGGTCCGCAGGGTAAACGAAGACCTGGGAAATCACATTCCTTCCCGTGGTATCAAGGCGGAAGAGTGGTTTGTAGTGAGGAATGCCCGTATGCCTTCGGTTCTGGTAGAATTGGGCTTTGTCTCCAACAAGGAAGACGCCCTCTTTTTGTCGGACGAAGTCTACTTGCGGAGTCTCGCAGACTCGTTATATAAAGGGATCGCGGATTTTGTGGCGGCTTTTGAGGGGACGGGAGGTTTTACGGCAATCAGATGAAGGGGATTAACAAAGGCGCGGGGATCGCCGGTTTTTTCAGGAGGAAGTATTGCCGCCGGTTGATATATCTTCTCTTATTGGCGGTTCCGGCTGTGTTTGAGTATTACTCCAGCGGTTTTGTTAAACGGACCTTTGTGTTTTATGCCAGAGACACCGGTAAAGCCCAAGTAGAGGAGCGTGTCCTTCCCGCTATGCCTACCCAGGAGCTTGCCCTCCGGCAATATGTTGAAGAAACCCTTTTGGGACCGGTTTCGCCGGAGGCTGATCCCCTGTTTTCCCGGGAGACCGTTCTGAGGTCTCTGATTTACCAAGACGGAATCGTTTACGCCGATCTTTCTCTGGCCGCCGCCTTACCCTATTCCCCCGGTACGGAGGCTTTCAGAAGTCTGGGTATCCTTCACCAGGGTATCAGGCGGAATTTCGGGTTTGTGCGGGATGTACGCCTGTTCATAGAGGGTAAAGAAGCGTATTATGAGCGGTTTCGCGGTCTTTCCTCTTTCCACATCAATAGCCGGATGTCCGGCTGGCATTATCCCTCAGGAAAAAAATTAAATATTGCATTAAAAAGTTATGAATGTGCGTAAAAGGCGGTTGACAAAGTCATGGAATCTCGTATATTTTTATTGTATCAAGATTTTTAATCTAAGGTGAATACTGAAAGGAGCTGTGTAATGAAACGGATCTTTATTCTTGTCGCCATCACGTTGTTAGTTATGGGATCGTCGGTTGCGGAAGAGGCAATTCTTATTGATTTTTCCAAGTTGACTGCCGATTTTATTCCCGATCAGGACGACAAACCCACTCAGAACCGCGCGACTACCATGGATTTTTCCCAAGTTGCTGGCGGCAGCTTCACCACCGAACAGAAAGCGGTGATGAAGACCTCTCTTGCTATTAATAACTGGGAAGTAAAACTCGCGTCTTCCTCACGAAGTATCGCGAATGAGGTTCTGAGTTATACGTCGGAAGCCCCGTCTAAACAATGGGGTACCGTCATGGGAGTCCGGGTTCATTTTCCTGTAGAGCCATGGAACTCTTGGGCTGCTATTAGGCCGCCTTTTGATATTCCGGCTTTTGAGCCCGCAGGGGAAGTAGACGACGAAGGTAATATAACCGTTGCCGAGGATTCTGATGGGATTACCACCCCCAGCCGCTTTGAAGACGGGTACGGCGTTGTAAAGAACGTTGGGACCATCAAGGCTGTGGCCGCGAATGTGTACGGTCTCAATTTCCCCTATGCCCTGTACGCGGTTCTTATTGACAATCAGGGAGTTGAAACAAAGGTGTATTTAGGGACCCTTAATCACGATGGTTGGGCTGAACACACCTGGCAAAACCCTGCCTATATTACCCAGGTGCGTAACCGAGAACTGCGTTTGTATCCGCTTTATCCCTTTTCTACTCCCTTTGTGAAATTCGGTGGATTCATAATTCAGCGTGATAAAGATCAGTTAGGCGGTGATTTCATCACCTACTTCAAAGATGTCAAGATCATCTACGATCAGGCGGTGCTTGATACTGACCGGGATATTGAGGATGAAGCGTTGTGGAACATTATCAAGGAACGGGAAACTGAAAAGAAGATCTCTGAAATGGAACGGTTTGGTCAATACCAGGTAATGAGGTATCTTGATCTTCAGAAGCAGGCGACTGAAACTCAGTTTACCCCTACCTCTACTGGTGATGATGAAGGCAGCGGTGAAGAAGAATAAGAATATCTTCTAGTTATCGGCTGGGGTATACTGAAAAGCTGTCTGAAAACACGATAATCGGTTTTCAGACAGCTTTTTTTATATCTGGAGAAGAAAAACTGATGAAAAAAAACAAGTCTGTTCCCAGCCGGCAAAAAATCTGGGAAACTTACAACCGCCTCGCTAAAGCCATGTCCTGCGTAACCAAGATCATGGAAGTCCGTATAGAAGACGCGCTTCGAGATCTTCCCTCAACTCCAACCATTAAAAGCCGGTTTAAGGATTTCCTAAGTTATTATAAAAAGTATCTCCGTATTCTCAGGCAGAAAGAAGGGGAAGAAGAGTCGGTGCTTATTAACGATTTAATTGGCATACGGATCATCTGCCCCTTTATTGAAGATATTGCCCGGGTACAGGCGGCCCTCCAAAAAAAATTTGAAGTTCGGGAAGTGGACCACAAGGGATCGGATCATAGCTTTAGGGAATTCGGTTATCAATCAACCCATTTGCTTATCCGTATACCTCAAGATGTCATCGGGGAACGGGGCGTTCTTGCCATCGACATAGCGGAGATTCAGATCAGAACGATACTCCAGGATGCTTGGGCGGAAGTGGAACACGAACTGGTCTATAAATCCGAGTTTACCCCTTTTGATACCCCTATAAAGCATAAGCTCGCGGCGGTTAACGCTACCTTGAGTCTGGCGGATATCATTTTCCAGGATATCCGTAACCATCAGCGCCAGGTGAACAATCAAATAGGAGAACGCCGGGATTCGTTTTTTAAAAAAATTGAAGAAACCGTTGACGACTTCCTGGTTGAGGAGGTCCTAGACCCCGCATCCGGCGCTTCTCCGCCTCCTCGATCTCTGATAAACGCTTCCATGGATGATATGCTCCTTAACGCGCTCTACGCTCATAATAAAAACCGATTCTCTGAGGCCATCAGTTACTACAGCCGCATTCTGGAACTGAACCCCGATAATTCCGTCAGTTCCCTGGTCTACAAGCACCGGGGCATGGCGAACTTTGCTCAATCCCTGTATCAGGATGCCATTGAGGATTTTACCCGTTCCCTGGAACTGGATCCCTCCGCCTACAAAGCCATATATTATCGGGGCATCGTTAAAAGTGTCCTGCGGCAATACCCCGAAGCTGCGGAGGATTTTACCTTTTCCCTTAAAATTAACCCCTATCAGTCCTTTGTCTTCTACCGCCGGGGGCAGGCTTACTACCACCTGGAAGATTATCCCCAGGCCCTGGCCGACTGCGAAGCCGCCCTGTCCCTGGACCCTGCCAACAGCTCTATTGAAAAGCTCCGCCAACTGGTACTGAAAAAGCTCAGGATGTAAGGTTTCGGAGGGTCCCGGTTAAGGCCTCTGAGGACAAAGTCTCCTTCGCGGGGGCGTTACGGGGACTTCGGGCCGACCTTTGCGGCGGAGAAATCCGCAGACTAAGGATAATTATGATTTAAATTATTGAGAAAACGTGGTACTCTGGACCGGCGGGGCTAGAGAGCCGTGCAAACTGCTAGGAACCTGTTGCATTTGTGAATTTTTGATGAGGCAATGCGCCTCCTTTACTTTTTCCCCGGCTATACCGATAAAATAAAGGGTATCTAAAAGGGGTGTTTGTTATGAAGCAAATCGTTAAATATACCATTTTATTCGTTTTATTCACCGTTTTTTTCTTGATTGGGGGCGGCATCTTTGCCTATGGCGAGAAGACCTTGATCCTGGGAGGATCGGCGGGCTGGGAAGCGGCGGAGAACCGGGAAGGCGTCGCCGAGCTTGTGGCGGTGCGGCCCAAGCCCGTGCTGGCCCTGTCTTCGGTCCGGAACGTCAGCGCATACCTGGATATGGCCCTATCCTTTGACGAAGGCCGGTCCGATTTGTTTGCGGACCAAACCGGGCGTTACCAGGTAGCCGCGTCTTCGTCGGTGGCTTCAACGGATATGCGGTGGGCCCGGGCCGGGATCGGGGCGGCTCACTTTTTCGGCAACGCTATGACAACGGCCCAGGCGGGCTTGCGGGACTCGGAATCTCTGGTTATTACCCCTCGTTCACGGGAGGCGCTTCTGGCCCCCGCCTCGGGGGTTCGGGACTTTACCCTGGAATTCTGGCTTTACCCCATGAATATGGAAAATGGGGAACAGATACTGACCTGGACTTCCACCCGGCTAACCAGCCGGAAGGAACAGGTATACCAGCGTATACTGTGTATGGCGGAGAGGAACAGGTTTCAGTGGACCTTTCTGGACTTTTTTTCCGCCCCTGACGAAAGCCATCGGCTGACCTTTTCTCTCAAGGGCGTTTCGCCGGTAGCGCCCCGAACCTGGAGTCATCACCTTATCCGGTTTGACGCCGGTACGGGGCTTCTGGAGTACCTGGTTGACGGGACTCCGGAAGCCATCCTCTATGTAACTTCTACCGGTCATGAGGGGGGGGAAGTCTATACCCCTGGTATAGGGGAAGAAGGCCGTCTGGTTCTGGGCGGCCGGTTTGCGGGGATCATGGATGAGTTCAGATTCTACGGCGCTTTTGTGGACCGGCCCTTGCTCAAGAAGTATTCCGGCAGGGAAGGACGCATGGAAACCCGCATCCTGGACCTGGGGGAAGAGGATAGCCGGATCATCAGGATTGACGCCTTTGGGGGCAGGACTTCCAACGCCGGACGAATACGGGAACCGGCTGTTCCGGGAATCGCCGGGGACGCGCCGGTCTCGGCCCGGGGAGCGGCAACCATATCGGTAGCCCCCGCCAACGAATACAGCGGCAACGGTTCTTTCAATTTTACCGATGATTCGGCGATCCGGTTCTTTATCAAGACCGGGGATACCCCCTACCTGAAGACCAACGCGGACTGGCATTCCTTTGAACCGGGAACCGCTCTAAACGACGGCTTTAGGGGAAATGATTTCCGGGGCCGGTTTGTCCAACTGGCTGCGGAGTTCTACCCTTCAGGAGACGGCGAAACCACCCCATATTTGGAGGAGATGCGGATCATCTACGCCGCCAACGAGCCGCCCCATCCGCCGGCCATAGTAACCGCTATTGCTCGGGATAGGGCGGTAGATCTTTCCTGGCGCCCCAACCCCAGCCGGGATGTGGAAGGCTACCTGGTGTACTACGGGACAAGCCGGGGGGAGTACTTCGGAGAAGACGCCGCGCTGGGGGCATCCCCTATCGACGTCGGCAAACGTACCACCCTTCATATTGACGGACTGAAGAACGGCGTTCTCTACTATTTTGCGGTATCAGCTTACGGACGTTTGAACGCTTCCCACGCCGGTGAATTCTCCCGAGAGGTAACCGCCCGTCCATTGCAATCGGCGATGGGTGTGCGAACAGGTCCTTAACTTCAGCGCGCGATGTAAGATCCCCTATTCCGCCAAAAACAAGCCCTCTTCTTCGGCGCCTGTTTCTCCGGGAAGTATCCGTAGACCAAACATATTCCGCCTGACCGGTATACTGCCGGGATCGCTGGTGTTCCCGTAATACGAGACGAGGCTCCCGGGGGCTATTTCCGCCAGTACATCGGCGGCGGTATTTACGGCGATGCGGATTTGCTCTTCCCGGGTAAAGGCCCGGCAGGTGGGACAGGAACACCAGGCGAATTCATGCTTCCGGTCCGGCCAAAGATGGAAAACCGTTATTTTCGGGTTTTCCCGGAAGCGGCGTTCCGCTTCCCGTTTTATGATAGCGATGGTGTCGGGATTGGTGGGACAAAAATGGTGATCTTTAACCCGCCTGCCCGTTTCCATGCGGAACACATCCCGGTGGAACGGGAAAATTTTCCGTGGCACGAGGATGGAGAGTTCCCAGCCGCCGGCTTCAAAGGTCAGGGCATAATCTTTCGCCATGCTCAAAACCTGTTCCTGGTTCCACGGTGAGGACGAGAGGACCCCCCCCAAAGGAACGCCTTTGCCCAGGGGCAGGACCAAGGCGTCTATGCGGTTACGGACCGCCCAGAGTAACGCCTGCTTCCGGTTTTTTGGAGGAGTTTCCCTGGTTATCACCAGACGCCGCCTTTTAGCGGGATCTGTCTCTGAGGGCCAGTAGACGGCGGGACTTTCCAGCGGGTAAGCGCCGGACATTGATGCCGGCAGGAACGGCAATTCTTCCCGCCCAGGCCGGGGCCAGCGGACACGCAAGGCGGCCAGAAAATCGTACACTCCGTTACACAGCCCCTTGACTGAGTGCCCGGATATTTCCAGACGGTTCGCGCTCAAGCGCCAGGAAAAACCGTTCCCAAAATCCCGGTCCGGTTCGGCATTAAGCTGGATGACCGGCGCCCTTTCGTCCGGCGCGTTCTGGAAGGCGCCGGTCAGGACGGCGGCCTTGGGCAGGAGTCCCGCCTGTCCCCGGAGCAAACCAATGATCCGTGCCAAATCCGCGCCGGCCTTCCGGGCGATTGCGGATTCAGGCGGAACCAGGATAACCCAATCCTTGGACACATCGAAATTTGTCATATAAAAAGTGTACCGGATTTTTAGATAAAATTTAAGCGAGCCGCCGGAATGCCCTGTCAACAAGTCAAGGAGGGGGAAGTCCCGAACCAGGGCATCGGCGTTTACTCTGAGAACAAGGCCTTATGCAGGAAATCCGAATCCTCACGCGGCGTGCATCATGCGGCGCTTGGCGCTCACCCGTTTCTTCTCCATCTCCATCTTCTTAAGCCGGTGTAACGCCATCTTCCTCAGAATATTCAAGTTCAGCCCCGCATTCCCCCTCCGCACACGGCACTCGTCCTCTCGAAATACGACATCCAGCATCCAATGCAACTGATTCTCTATATTTACCCTTCAAATTCCCAGTCTTGCAAAATCCCCCAATATGCCTTACCGTATTGATCACAAACCAATCGGTCGCGAACTAACAGTTCCTTACGTGAAATGAAAAATGGAGTATCCTATGGTCTTTGCCATTCACAAATCCGCTCTTTTGGAAATTGACATACAAAATGATTTTTGCCCTTCTTACGTCACGGCGTCGGGGGAAAAACGGCCCCAGGGCGCCCTGGCGGTGGCCGATGGAGACGCCGTAACGGCGCCGCTGAACGCACTGGCGGTCCGGTTCGCCCGGGAAGGGGGCGGCCGGGTGATAGCCACAGCGGACTGGCATCCGGGGGGACACTGCTCTTTTGCCGCCTCCCATCCAGGGAAAAACCCAGGGGACACGGTTTCCCTGCCCGGCGCGGGGGACCAGGTTCTCTGGCCGGTCCACTGCGTTCAGGGGACGCCGGGGGCGGATTTCCATGACCGGCTGGATTTGCGGCCCGTGAACCTCGTCATCCGCAAGGGGTTTCGGAAGGGCCTGGATTCCTATTCGGCCTTTTTTGAAAACGACCGGAAAACCTCAACCGGGCTGGACGGATTCCTCAAAGGGCTGGGGATCGGAACCGTGGTTCTGGGGGGCTTGGCTACAGACTACTGTGTGCTCTATAGCGCCATGGATGCCGTTGCCTTGGGGTATACGACGGTGGTCCTCAAAGACGCGGTCCGGGGGGTGGGCTTTCCGGCGGGTTCTGTGGAGAAGGCCCTTGCGGACATGGAGGCCGCCGGGATACTGCTCCTTAATTCGGGAGAATTGGAATGAAAAGCCTGTCGGCGTTGTTTACGGACTTTTACTCCCTCACTATGGCCCAGGGGTATTGGAAGAAAGACATGAACTGCCGGGCGGTTTTCGAGATGTTTTTCCGTCGCCAGCCCTTTGGCGGGGGATTCGCCGTGTTCGCGGGCCTGGGTACCCTGGTGGAAAGCATCCTGAATCTGGGGTTTTCCGATGAGGACATAGCCTACTTGAGGAACTTGGGGATCTTTGAAGAGGGGTTTCTTTCCTATCTTAGGGGCTTCCGCTTTACCGGGTCTCTCTGGGCCATGGACGAAGGCCGGGTGGTGTTTCCTCAGGAACCCCTCATCCGGGTGGACAGCGGGCTTATTGAGTGTCAGATCCTGGAGGGGCTCATCCTCAACACCGTCAACTTCCAGAGCCTCATCGCCACCAAAACCGCCCGGGTATGGCTGGCCTCTGGAAAGGGGGCGCTCATGGAGTTTGGCCTCCGCCGGGCTCAGGGATTCGACGGGGCTATGTCCGCTTCCCGGGCGGCCTTCATAGGCGGGGCTTCGGGGACCTCCAATGTGGCGGCGGGAAAGGCTTTTGGCATCCCGGTTATGGGAACCATGGCCCATTCCTGGGTCATGTCTTTTGCCGGCGAAGAGGAGGCTTTTTCGGCCTATGCGGAGATCTACCCCAAGCATCCGGTTTTCCTCATTGATACCTACGATACCCTGAAGAGCGGGGCGCCTAATGCCATAGTTGTGGGAAAACGCCTTGCCGCCGAGGGAAGAAATTTCGGGATACGTCTTGATTCCGGGGACATCCACTACCTTTCGGTGGAAGTCAGGAAGATGCTGGATGCTGCGGGGCTCGGTAAGGCGACCATCGCGGTCTCCAACGATCTGGATGAGTCCATCATCCAGACCCTTACCAACGCGGGAGCGCCCATCAATTCCTGGGGCGTGGGAACCCAGATGGTAACCGGCGGCAACGACGCGGCTTTTACCGGGGTGTATAAACTCATCGCCAAGGCGGATGCTTCGGGATGCCTGCGTCCGACGATCAAATTCTCCGACAACCCGGAAAAAACCACTACCCCCGGCATCAAGCAGGTGTGGCGGCTCAAAGATGCTCAAGGTATGGCCCTGGCGGATGTCGTGGGGCTTGATAGCCCTGGTGGATTTGAAAGCCCCGCCGAAGGTTTCCCGCCGGACCGCATACTGCCGGGACAGCGGTACAGTTTCTGGCATCCCTCGGCGGACTACCGCCATTTTTACCATACCCCCGTAAGCAGCCCGGAACCGCTCCTCAACCCCTGCCTGAAAGACGGGATGCCTGTCCGGGAGGGACCCTCTGAGGGACCCTCTCTGGAAGATATACGCTGCCTCGTAAAAGAAGACTTAGCTCTCTTCGATCAGAGCTATAAGCGGCTCCTTAATCCTCATATTTACAAAGTCTCGATTACCGCAGGAGTCAGGGAGCTTAAACTCACGCTCATAAAAAACTTTCTGGGAGATTTATAGTATTTCTTATGGAAAAAAACAGCGATCTTTACGCTATACTGCGGCGTTATCCTCCTAACTCCCCCGCGTGGAGTCTGGCGGACGCTTTTGACGCGGTTACCAACGGCATGGACAACCCCGAAAGTTTCACCTGCATGGAAGAACTTACGGAAAGCCGGTTACAGCCTTGGAAACGCCTGATATATGGAATCCGTTCCCTCTACTCAGGCGATATTCCCGGCTGTCAGTCCGCTTTGGAAACCATAGCTGACGATTCCGCCCCCGGCGCGCTAAAGCCGCTTTTCAGGGCGTGGATAGCCCGGCAGGAAGGGGATCGCCGGGAACCCGGCTTCAACGAACCTTCGGAGGCTGGTAACGCGGCTATCAGTCTGTACCGCCGCATCCTTGTGGAACCGCATCCCCTTTCCCTCCTGGCGGAACAGGCGGAAGAAGCCCTTACCCACGGACTGACGGAACAATTCGCCTTTTTAGCCGGAAAAATCATGAAGTCCCTGATGGATCAGAAACAGGGGGACGGCCCCCTCCTTGCCCTGCGGTATGCCCGGTACTGCCTGGACCTCCTGGACAAGGCCGGTTACGAAGACGCGGACTTCTTGTCCCTAACCCTGAAAAATCTGGGAGAGGCCGATGGTTTCTGCGTCCTGGGCTTTGCCCGCATGGGCAAAGACGACAACGCTGCCGCATCCGCCCTGGGGAAAGCCCTGCGCGCGGGCGGCGGCCGTTTCCTGAACCCGGCCATGGCCTCGCTCATCGCCGGTTTCCTCCCGGTCCTGAAGGACCAGAGCAGGCGGGGCCGGCGGATTTCGGCGGGACAGCCGTGTCAACCGGCGAACAGTTATGGGACAAAATATCCGGCCTTTAGCGGACGCAAGTCTGACGGCCAACTGGAACTTTTTGAGGAATTCTATGGATAAAGAAGATATTCTAACCCTTCTGCGGGTAAAATCCGCCTCCGGCGGCAAACAGCCCGCCGGGATGGAAACGATAAACCGTCTTGCCGCCGCCTTAACCATTCCCGCTTCGTTTAAGGAACTGGAACGGGAACTTTCCCCGGTGGTCCGCTACCTTGGTCCCGGCGTCTGGATGGACGCTATCCGGAGTGTACGATGAGCGGTGTCATTCAGGTAACGTTTCCCGGCGGGTTTTCCCGTGATTGTCCCCGGGGAACCAGGGTGGAAAGCCTGCTGGAACATTTTGGGCCCGCGAGGAACGCCCTGGCGGCGGTAAAGGTCAACAACGAGATCCTCCCCCTTTCAAGCCGTCTCGAGACAAACGCGGTTTTGGAGCCGATGTCGCTGCATACACCTGAAGGGGTGATGATCTACCGGCGGTCCCTGGCGTTTATCCTGGCGGCGGCAGCCCGGGAACTCTTTCCGGCTCGGAGTCTTTACGTGGGACATTCCCTGGGGAACAGCTATTACTATACCTTCGCGGACGAGTGCAAACCCCGGCAAGAGGAGATCGCCGCCCTCAAGGAACGGATGCGGACCCTGGTTGAAGAGGATCATCCCATACGCTCGGGTTTCCTGGCCTACGCGGAAGCGCTGGAACACTTTGAGAAAAACGGGCAGATCGACACCCGGCTCCTCCTCAATTACCGTACCGAAGCCAAAGTACCGGTGAATAGTTGCAAAGATTTTGTGGACCTCTTCATAGAACCGCTGGTTCATCGAAGCGGGCTTCTTTCTGCCTTTGATCTTATGGCTTATAACAACGGCTTTCTCCTCCGCTTCCCCGGCGTGGGCAGGGGGATGACCCTGGACCCCTTTGAGGACAGCCCCAAAATTTTTTCGGTTTACAATGAATACAAGAAGTGGGGGCGCATCGTGGGGGTTCATGCGGCGGGACACCTTAACAGCAGGGTGGCGGACCGGAGTATACAGGATTATATCCGCACGGCGGAGGCGTTCCAGGCGAAAAAGCTGGCGGAAATCGCGGACCGCATCTATGAAAAGCGGGATACGGTGAAGGTGATCCTCATCGCCGGACCTTCCAGTTCCGGAAAGACTACCTCCGCGAAACGCCTGGCCATACAGCTTACAGTGATGGGCATAGCGCCTATCGCTGTCAGCCTGGACGATTACTATGCGGGCGCCGCCAAGACCCCGCTGGACGAAAACGGGAAGCCCGATTTCGAGTGCCTTGAGGCCCTGGACGTGCCCCTCCTGAACGAGCAGCTTCTGGCGCTTCTGAATGGGGGCGAAGTAACGCTACCGGCCTACGATTTCAAGACCGGCAGCCGTAAGGAAACGGGGGGCAAGCGCATACGTCTGGGGCGGCGTACCATGCTCATTCTGGAGGGCATACACGGCCTGAACGATGCCCTGACTGTCCGGATTGACCGGTCCGCCAAATTCAAGCTCTACATCTCCGCCTTGACCCAGCTTAACCTGGACGATCACAACCGTATTCCCACAAGCGACAACCGGCTCTTAAGACGCATGGTTCGGGACTATCAGTTCCGGGGCAAGGACGCGGCGGGAACTATCGCGATGTGGCCCGCCGTTCAGCGCGGGGAGCGAAAGCATATCTTCCCCTTCCAGAACAGCGCCGATATGGCCTTCAACTCCGCCCTGGACTATGAACTGGCGGTCCTGAAATTTTACGCCGATCCCCTGCTCCGTCTGGTCAAGCCGACCCAGACTGAATACGCCGAAGCGGCGCGGCTTCTGGCCTTCCTGCAAAACTTCGCTCCCATACCGCCGCAGTACGCGCCGGGACAGAGCATACTCAGGGAGTTTATCGGGGAGAGCGAATTTAAGTATTAGGGCCTGTTCCAGGAGCCGTTGGAATTGCTGATTTCGCCTATCGTTCCGGCTGTATGCGACGGTTTGTCGGCCCGAATAAGAGCTGGTAAAATGTGGCGGAGTTTTGGCATGGGAATGGAGCGAGGCGGAAGGACCTAGCCAAAGCGTAGCCCGAGCCGCTTTAGCGGCGAAGCGTAAACAGGCCTGTTATGCGCTGTTTTTTTACCTCCATTACCCACCCGGTTTGCGCCATGGACGGCGCAAACCGGGTACTAATATTTTTACTATAA
>JAIRLK010000357.1 GCA_031259515.1 Treponema sp.
CGGTTTGCCCTGGACGCCATGCCCGGAAAGCAGATGGCTATTGAGGCGGAGTACAACTCCGGGGCCATTACCGAGGAAGAAGCCCTGGCGCGGAAAAACGATCTTCAGAAAGAGGTTGATTTTTACGGCGCTATGGACGGTTCCAGCAAATTCGTCTCCGGAAATGTGAAGGTGGGGATCTTTATCACGGTGGTTAACATCCTGGGGGGGATCATCGTGGGGATGACCCTCCATGGGGAGCCCCTTACCCAGGCCATGGGAACCTACATCGCCTTTTCCATAGGCGACGGCCTCCTGTCCCAATTTCCGGCCCTTTTGGTTTCTACCGCCACGGGCATTATCGTTACCCGTTCCGTGTCCAACGGCACCTTCGGTGAGGAGGTGGGGGAACAGTTCAGCAGGGACGAGCGTATCTTCTGGATAGGCGCCGGCGTGCTCCTGTTGTTTTCCGTGCTCCCGGGTTTCCCCTGGTATGTGCTTATCCCTATGGCCTTTCTTTTGGGGTTTGTGGCCTTTAGGCTCAGACAGAGTAAACAGCGGAAGGTTTCCTTTCAGCAGTCCGCCGCCCGGGCTGCGGAGGCGCGGAAACCCAAAGAGGAGGAGATGTCCCCGGTGGTGCCCCTGGATCCCCTGTCCCTGGAATTGGGGTACGGCCTTATTCCCCTGGTGGATAAGGAGAAAGGGGCGGAACTCCTGGAACGGGTTACCCGTATACGCCGGGAAACGGCCTTGGACCTGGGCATCGTGCTTCCCCGGATACGGATCATCGACAATATGCGTCTTGAGCCGTCGGAGTACTGTTTCAAGATAAAAGGCGTTGATGTTGGCCGGGGGAAGATACGCATGGGGTATTATCTCTGCATTAACCCCGGCGGGGTTAATGTGGAGATTCCGGGGGAAAAGACCCGGGATCCGGCCTTCGGCCTGCCCGCCGCCTGGATCAGCGAGGACAGACGAGACGAGGCCGAACGGGCGGGGTATACCGTAGTGGATCCCCCCTCGATCATCGCCACCCATCTTACGGAGATCATCAAGCGTCACGCCGCGGAGATACTGGGCCGCCAGGAGACCCAGGCTATCCTGGAAACCCTTAAAAAGGATTACCCGGCGGTGGTGGAGGAAGCCGTCAAGTCCCTGAGCCTGGGGGATGTTCAGAAGGTTCTTCAGGCCCTCCTGCGGGAACGGGTTTCCATACGCAACATGGTGGCCATTCTGGAAGCCCTGGCGGATTTCGGCCCCGTAACCAGGGACTCAGGTTTCCTGACCGAAAAAGCCCGGCAGTCCCTGGCCCGGCAGATCTGCCTGCAATACGCCGATGAGGGCCGGGTCTTGCGGGTGCTTACCCTGGAACACTCCCTGGAACAGAAGATTCTGGACAGCAGTGTGCAAACGACGTCGGGGATGATTTCGGCCCTGGATCCGCCGGTCCAGCGGAGCTGGATCAACGCCCTTAACCGGGCGATAGCGGCGGTTCACGAACAGGGCTGGCTGCCGGTTGTCCTCTGCTCGGAGCAGGCCCGCGGCCTGGTCAAGTCTTCCTGTGAGCGGGAGTTCCCCGATCTGACGGTTCTTTCGGTACCCGAGATAGTCAGCGATATTACCCTTGAAGCGGTGGGCGAGATACGGCTGGAATGATCAAAAATACTATCGGGCTAAAATGGCGTCGATCTGATATAATATCGATCTGATATTATATCGATCTACAATGGTATTAGCGGGGATTCAGGATGGCTGAAATGTATAGCGGCAGATTTATAAAAAGGAGGCAGTATGGAACATTTTACTGAACAGGCGTATACCTATTCCGCTTGTATGGATAAGATCCGGAAAAAGTATGGAAACCGGGCCAATATATTAGTACATAAAACAGTCCGGCTGGGGGGGATTTTAGGACTCTTTTCCCGGGAGGGGGTGGAAATGTCGGGGGTTGTTTCGCTTGATTCCGGGAGAGGTTTTTCCGAAGGCGATGCCCTTCCCCGGACCGGAATTCCTCCCCTTGCCGTACCCCGCTCTGAGCCTCCGCTCCGGATGGAACCCCGGCCTCCGATGGATTTTGAGACGGAAAAGAAGCGCATCCTCGCCTCCGTGAGTCCCAAAGTCGATCCTACCCTTCAACAGGTATTGAGCGAAGTCAGAACCATTAAAGAGCAAATCCGGGCCGCCAATACGACGGCGCCCGCCGCTGTTTCCGGGGCGGATCATCCCTCCATAACCCGTATCCGGGAAATTTTACATCAAAACGATTTTACCGCCCATTACTCAAAAAACATCATAGAGCGGATACGGAAGGAATTCGCCCTGGACAGCCTGGAAGATTTCGACGCCCTCCAGGATACGGTTGTGGAGTGGATAGGCGAAAGCATCCGGGTATATAAAGAAGAAAAACTCCACCGCCGTCCCCGGATCATGGCGCTGGTGGGGCCTACCGGCGTAGGGAAAACAACTACCATCGCCAAACTGGCGGCAATCTACGGTACCGGTTTTATTGGCCGCCGCTCCCTTTCGGTACGCCTGGTTACCATCGACAACTACCGTATCGGCGCTTCCTATCAGATTGAAAAGTACGGCGATATCATGGAGATTCCCGTCTCCAGCGTGAAGAATTACCGGGACCTTGAACAGGTGATAGCCCTCAATGAGGGTATAGACCTTATCCTCATTGATACCATAGGCAAGAACCCCCGGGCCGCCGTTGAGCTGGCGGAAATGAAGCAGCTCCTTGACGCCTGCGGCTCTTCCGCGGAGTTCCACCTGGCCATTGCGGCTACTACCAAATCCAGCGACATATCGGAAATTCTCATGCAGTACGAGCCCTTTAGATACCGTTCGGTAATCATTACCAAAATAGACGAAACCATCAGACTGGGGAACGTGATCAGCGCTTTGTCGGATCGGGGGAAGGCCATATCCTTTATTACCGAGGGTCAGCAGGTTCCCAAGGATATTCAAAAGGCGGATGTGGTCCGCTTCTTAATTAACCTTGAAGGATTTAAAATAAACCGGGCCAAAATTGAAGAACGGTTTCCCGGCAAAAAAACAGATTACATACAATGGAGTGAATAAATGGAAGACCAGGCTGAAAAATTACGAGAAATGATGCGGAATAAGAAAGCCCACGAAAAGCCCGTTTCTCTCCAGAACGGGAAAAAGACCCGAATCATCACCATTACCAGCGGTAAGGGCGGCGTCGGAAAGACCAATGTGTCGGTGAACATGGCTCTGGCCTATGCCCGGCTGGGCAAGAAGGTGATGGTCATGGATGCGGATTTGGGATTGGCCAACGTGAACGTCATGCTGAACCTGATCCCCAAATTTAACCTGTACCATGTGATCCGCAAGCAGAAAACCATGCGGGAAATCATCGTGGACACCGAATACGGTATTTCCATCGTGGCCGGGGCCTCCGGGTTTTCCAAGATCGCCAATCTAAACGAGGAGGAACGGCAGGAATTCATCAATGAGATTGAAACCCTTTCCTCTGCGGATATTATCATCGTGGATACCAGCGCCGGGGTTTCCAGCAATGTTCTGGACTTTATCGCCGCCGCAGACGACGCGGTTATCATCACCACCTCGGAACCTACCGCCATTACCGACGCCTACGGTATCATCAAAATTATCGCCACCGAGATGGATAACCTGAACAGGGGGCTTAAACTGGTGGTAAACCGGGTTAAATCCGCCGCGGAAGCGAAGCAGGTGGCGGACCGGATGATCAGCATAGTTGGTCAGTTTTTAAACATCAAAGTGGAATATCTGGGCTTCATCTACGATGACTCCATGGTATCCCAAGCGGTCATACGGCAGAAGCCTTTCATGGTGATGGATCCCAAATGTAAAGCCTCCCAATGCGTCCAGCATATCGTGGGCCGAATGGAAAAGAACGATACCCAGGAAAGCGGGGGGTTTGGCAACATGATCAAGCGCTTCTTTGGCCGCGCCGCCCTGTAGGGAGAAACCGGTGTTTAACCTCCAGTGGAGCGGCTTGTCGGCCTCATTAGGATTTGTCTTGTCCCTCCTTTTAAGCCTGGTAAGCGGCGCGGGAGTTTTTTCCCTGCTCCGGGCCTTGATCTTCGGCGCGGGTTTCTTTGTCATAAGTTCCCTCCTCTATTGGATGGTAAAGCGATTCCTTCCCGAACTCCTCCTTTCTGAAGATAACGACCTGCCTGGCATGAGCATGGGTTCCCATGTGGACATTTCCCTGGACGATGATGGTCCTTCCCTAAACGCAGACCTTCAGAAGGAAAACGGGGATGCTTCCCCGGACGGCGCTCTTGGCATCGAGGGGCTTGAGCGTCTGGCAAGCGGCGGCTCTCAAGCGGACGGGTTTGGGCTGCAAGAAAGCGGCGGTTCCGGCGGGAGGGAGTTTCCCGCTGGTATACTGGACCAGGACCGTGAAACCGGTTATACTCATAAAGATACGGTGGAAGGTTTCAAACCCTTTGTCTTTTCCTCTCAGGGTATTCCACCAGGAGGTGGTTCTGGGGGCTTGCTTCAGGGAAAAGTCCACCGTCCTGTTTCGGCGGCGGTCCTTCCCGCCGAGGATGGCGGTACTGTGGAAACGCTGCCCTTCTTTGGCGATGATTTTGTGCCGGCGGGGGAAAACAGCGGAACGCCGGTATCTGTGGCTTTTCCGGGAGTGGATCGGAAGGGCGCATCCTCCGAAGGGCCAGCCGGGGAATTCAGAGGTAAAGTAAAGGAATCGGCCTTGGCTATACAAACGCTATTAAAACGGGATTGAAAGGATAGCTTTATGGGGAAGGTCCTCGGGAATAGTTCTCCGAATTGTTCCCTGGAACAAAAAACAGAAGAGGAACTTTGGGTTGACTATCGTCGAAATAAAGATCAGAAAATCCGTGAGTTCTTTATCAAACAATACGCTCCTCTGGTAAAGTATGTGGCTGGAAAAGTCGCGGTCGGTATGCCCCATAATGTTGAGTTTGATGATCTGGTAGGCTTCGGGTTTTTCGGGCTCCTTGACGCCATAGATCGCTTCGATCCCGAAAAGAATGTGAAGTTTAAAACCTATGCGGTTCCCCGCATCAAAGGGGCCATATTTGACGAGCTGCGGTCCATAGACTGGGTTCCCCGGTCTGTCCGCCAAAAAACAAAGGAAGTGGAGGAAACCATAGGCGCCCTGGAAGCCCAACTGGGCAGGAGCGCCACCGATCAGGAGATTGCCGGAGCCTTGAGGATGGACGAAAGTGAATTCCTTAAAACCATGATGCGTATCTCCTCCACATCAATACTTTCTCTTAACGATGTATGGTTTTCCGGGGATGAAAATGACAAGGTTTCCATCGGCGACAGCATAGAGTCTCCGGTAAGCCTGAATCCGGATGTAATCGTGGAAAAAGGCGAAATCCGGCAGGTAATAATCAATTCCATCAATGAATTGCCGGATAAAGAAAAAAAGATCCTCGTTCTCTATTATTACGAGGATCTGACCCTTAAGGAGATAGGCCAGGTGATGGGTATAACCGAATCCCGGGTATCTCAACTACATACTAAAGCTATTTTGCGGCTCCGTTCCAAATTGACGAATGTGCGTAAGGGGATCGTGTAAGGTGATGGTCGATTTTGTCCGGCTCCAGCAGGTTATCCGGGAGCGTCTGGAACAGGATAAAACTATACGTTCCGTAGAGGTTGAGGGGGCTACCAGAGAAGCCGCCGTTGCTGTTGCTGCGGCCCTCCTGAATATTCCGGTCAGGCGGCTGGAATATGAGATTATTGAACGGGGTTTCGCCGGGTTTTTCTTTGGAACGGGTCAGAAAAACTGGAAGATCCGGGCTTATGAACGCATGGATGCACCGGAAGAAGAAAAAATCGAATTTGAATCCGGCGTTACGAGCGGTGAGGGACCCGCCGAGGGACCTGTCATTGAAGACAAAGACGGGGAAGTTTTTGTTCAGTTCTGTAGTGAAGGCGTGCTTCTCAAGGTTACTCCTCCGCAGGGTAAGGGCAGACAGGTTACGGAAGATCAGGCTGTTAACGCGCTGTCCTCCCGGAGGGTGATGGATATTAACGACCAACTGGTTAGCTCTCTGGTAAAACAGGCGGCGGATAAGTATGTCCTGGTCGGAAAATTTGCGCATAATCCGGCGGATGACGCCTTTGTCTCGGTGATCGTTCCGGAGAGTGAGATGGAAGCCTTCGTTCACGTTAATCCTCCGGGACCGGCTGGGTGTGATATTTCCGTTGAAACACTTATGAATGTTTTGCAGAGCAACCGTGTTGTCTTTGGGATAAATACGGAATTCTTGCGGCAATTTGCTGATAAGCCGACCTATAAGAAAAACATTCAGGTTGCTGCGGGGAGTCACCCCATAAACGGGCGGGATTCGTATCTGCGATACAATTTTGAAACTGAACATAACAAGGTCCGTATTCACGCAAGGGCGGACGGCAGGGTCGATTTCAAAGACCTCAACATTATTCAGAATGTGGTCAAAGGCCAGCCACTGGCAAAAAAGGTGCCTTCGGAAGAAGGAATAGCCGGAAAAACCGTAACCGGCAGAATCCTTCCGGCGAAAAACGGCAAAGATATGCCGTTGCCCCTGGGGAATAACGTCCTGGTTGCCGATGACGGGGTTACGATAATAGCGAATATAAACGGCCAGGTAGTGCTGGCCGCCGGAAAGATCAATGTCGAGCCTGTCTATGTGGTTCAGGGGAACGTGGACATAAAAACCGGGAACATCATATTCCTGGGGAACGTGGTCGTCAAAGGTAACGTGGAAGACGGGTTCTCCGTTAAGGCTGCGGGTAACATAGAAGTGAACGGGACCGTTGAAAGGGCGGATATGGACGCCGAAGGGGACATCATTGTTCGCCAGGGGATAACCGGAAAGAGTGGCGGTATGATAAAAGCCGGATGTTCCCTTTGGGCCCGGTTTATTGAGAACGCCATCATAGAAGCGGGGAATATGGTGGTGGTCTCCGACGGTATCATCAATTCTCAGGTGGCTGCCGATAAACAGATCATCTGCCGGGGCAAGCGGGCCCATATCGTCGGCGGATGTCTTAGGGCTGCTGAAGTGATCAGCGCCAAGAACCTCGGCAGCCCTACAAGCGGTACGGAAACCATTTGTGAAGTCGGATTCGATCCTAAAAGTAAGGAACAACTGGATAAGCACTGCATCCGGCGGGATTCCCTGACAAAGGAACTGGAAGAAATCCATCGTAACCTGCAAACCTTGATAGCCTTGAAAAAGCAGCAGCAATCCCTTCCGGAAAATAAAGAAGGCTACCTACAGGAATTACTGAATACCCGTAAGGACATGCTTGAGGAACTGCAGCGCGTCACCGACGAAATCCAGAAGTTCCGGGAATTTCTTGACAGTCTGAAAAACCAGGGCAGAATTTCCGTTTCCGGCAAGGTGTATCCCGGCGTAAGGATCACCATTCGGGATATAAAAGTGGATGTCCACAGTGAATACAAGGCCGTTACTTTTATTCTTGAAAATGGCCTTATACGGGTTACTCCTTATGAGCAGCCGGATGAGGCCGTAAAGGGAGAGAGGGTCTGATGGCTATTCAGCCTATTGATCTCCAGACTTTGTTTACCCAGGTGGATAAGGTCGGCAAGGAGCAAATGAATCAGAAAGAAGGGGTTCATCTTCAGGCTGCCCTCCAAAGCGCTCAAATGCAAAAAAAGAACGAGGAACGGTCTCATTCTGTAACCGAGCTTCAGAATACCGGCGAAGGAACGGAGCGGCTCAAGGACCGGAATGCCCGGCGGCAGGGGGATGAACACCCTCCGGGCCGGAAGTCCGATGAAAAAGACGCCGCCGAAACCGAAGGCGGCGGAGAGCCGGCCGTAATCCGGGATCCTGCCCTGGGTACAAACATAGACATCAGCGGTTAGGATAAAGCCATGGTTGTCCCCATAGTTCTTGCCGCCGCCAGTCTCATGGTAAGCGGTTTTTCCTTTCTTTTTTGTTTTGCCTATTTGAAACGCCGTACCGGCCGGGAACGTATCCTGGTTGAACTTAACGATGAAATCGACCGGCTTGTCCGGGATGTCAATGAGATCACCAACCGCGATACCCTTCTGGTGGAAGACAGGGTTAAAACCCTCAAAACTCTTTTGGACGACATAGACCGGCGTATCGCTGTATTGGCCGGGGAAGTATCCCGCCGGCATACCCAGGAAGAAGTCTACCTAGAGCTGGGCAAACTCCGCAGCCCAGTCCCGGAACCTGCGGCATCCGCAGCCCCTCCTACAGCGGTGAATCCGGCGCAGCAGGTCCCTTCCGCCGACGCAACGCCGGCGGTTTCCCCGGTTGCCTCTGAAACGGGGGCCGGGCGGCCTCCGCCTTCCCAAACATATTCCCCCCATATTGTCCGTTCGGCCACTCCTATTGTCCCCAAACCCTTGCCTTTCGCGGAACAGGCTGCCGGATTATACCGGGCCGGGTTATCCCCCGGCCTGATAGCCGCCCGTTTAGGCGCCGCGTTATCGGAGGTAGAGCTTGCCATAGCCCTGGCTGAACGGCGCGGGTCCAGCGGCTCCTAGCAGTTTGTTGCGCGATTCTGTGTTTATTAACTTTAT
>JAIRLK010000366.1 GCA_031259515.1 Treponema sp.
AGGCCCTGGATCATATTTTGAAACGCCGTTCCGTTTTGGGCGGCGTGGTCCTAAGCGGCGGGGAACCCACCGTCCACGCCGGCCTGGGGGAAATCATCCGGCGTATCAAGGCCCTGGGGGTTCCGGTAAAGCTGGACACCAACGGGATGAACCCCAGCGCGCTGGAACGCCTCTTTTGCCGGGAAGAAACCCGGCCCGATTATATCGCCTTAGACCTGAAGCTGCCCCCGGAACGGTACGGGAAACTCGTGCCGCAAAGTGCGCCGCAGACCGCGTTGCCTGGGAGTGGGGAAGCCTTGGCAAAAAGCGCCGCCCTGATTCGCGCTTCCGGTATAGACCACGAGTTCCGCAGCCTCGCCTTCCCCAACCGGTATCTGAGACCGGAGGAAATCCCGGCCATGGCCGCCCTGGTTGACGACGCGCCCTGGTATTTCAGGGCCTTCAGACCCGGAAACTGCCTGGACCCGGCCTGGGACAGCCTGGACGCGCCGGGGCCGGAAGAAACCGCCGCCCTGGCCCGGAAAGCACGGGAAGCCGGCAAAAAGGGGATTGAACTCTAAGGCGTCTTGGGATTGAATGATTCCATGACTGTGGAAGAAAAAATCGCCCTGGCCAGGGCCCTGGATCTGGCCGGGGATTACCTGCGGGATGGGTATGTCCGGGACCGGGGGGAATACGTTTTTGCCGAAGATCCGCCGGAAAACGCCCCGGTCCCCGGAAACGGTTCCCCCCAGGCGGCGGGGGATTCGGTTTCAGCGGCAACGCCCCGCAAGCTTCTGGAAACCCTGACGGAAGATATACGCCGTTGTACCGCCTGTCCCCTGCACAAGACCAGGGAACAAGCCGTAACCGGACGCGGGGCGGGCGGCCCGCTGGTTCTTATCCTGGGGGACGCCCCGGGAAAAGAGGATGAAGAAGCGGGGGAACCCTTTGCCGGAGATGCGGGGGAACTGCTGGACCGTATGCTGGGGGCGATAGCCCTTTCCCGTGGAACGAACTGCTATCTTACCAACCGGATAAAATGCCGGCCTCCCCAACGAACAAAAATTATTGAAGGAAACCCGCCCGCTCCCGAAGAAACCGCCGCCTGCGCCCCCTTCCTGAAACGGGAACTGGCCATCCTCAAGCCTCTGATTATCCTCAGTTTTGAAAGAACCCCCGCCTCCAGTCCCCTGAAAGACGGCGGCTTCCAGGAGACGCCCGTCTTTTCGACCCATCATCCGGCCCTGATCCAGGCCGACAGCGGGCTGAAACGTCCGGCCTGGGAAAAACTCAAAGCCCTCAGTTCAACCTTGAGCGGTCTTGACCGGGATTACGCCGATGCGCTCAGGACGGTGGGGAGAAGATGACCGCGGCCCTCCCCTCCCCCGCCCCCCTACCGCCCGATGATGCGGACGGCTACCTTGACCTGGTCTTCGATATCCCCGTAAATCAGACCTTTACCTACCGGAAAGACCCCAAGGCCGAAGCCGCGCCGGGCAAGCGGGTAATGGCCCCCTTTGGCAAGCGGGAGGTCATGGGCTATGTCATAGGCGGGCGGGAATCCCCTCCGGAAGGGATAGCGCCATCGAACATAAAAGCGGTGCGCCGGGTTGTGGACAAGGAACCCGTCTTTGACGAGGAAGACCTTGCCCTGGCCCGTTGGGTGTCAGGGTATTACCTCTGCGGCTTGGGAGAAGCCCTGGCGGCCATGATTCCCTCGGGGAGGCGGGCGTCGGCTTTCGCCGCCTTTCCCGATGATGTGGAAGAAATGACGGGAAAAGCCCTGGAGCTTTCGGATGAACAGCGCCGGGCCCTGGAAGCCCTGACCGCCGGGAAGCCCGCGGACTCCTCAACGGCGGACCGGTTCTACCTTTATGGCATCACCGGATCGGGGAAGACCGAGGTGTTTCTGAGGGCGGCGGAATACCTGCTCAAAGCGGGGAAGTCGGTTATCTACCTGGTCCCGGAGATCTCCCTGACCCATCAGACCGCCGAAGCCATAGGCAAACGTTTCGGCCAGGCGGCGGCCACCATTCATTCGGGGATGACCCCCGGCGCCCGGCTGCGCGAGTGGCTCCGCATACGCCGGGGAGAGGCTCGCATCGTGGTGGGCCCCCGGAGCGCGGTCTTCGCCCCGGCGCGGAATTTGGGGATCATCATCATAGACGAGGAACAGGACGGGTCCTACAAGTCCGGGAATACTCCCCGGTATCACGCCCGGCAGGTAGCCATGTACCGGACCGCCCGGGAAAAGGCCCGGCTTGTCATGGGGTCCGCAACCCCCTCGGCGGAGGCATGGAAGCTCATCGCCAGCAAGGGCATCGCCAGGCTGGACTTGTCCCGCAGGCTTGCCGGAGGCAGCCCGCCGGAAGTCGTCCCCATCAGCCTGGAACACACCGAAGGCTGCCTTACCCGGGAACTCAAAGAGGAGATACGGAAAACCGCCGCTCTGGGGAGGCAGACCATCCTCTTCCTCAACCGCCGGGGCTTTTCCTACTTTTATCATTGCCGGGACTGCGGGTACGAGCTTACCTGCCGCCACTGTTCGGTGTCCCTGACCTACCACAAGGACCGGAACCGGGCGGTATGTCATTACTGCGGGTATTCCGTAACGCCTCCACGGGCCTGTCCCCAATGCGGTTCCCTGGAAGCGGGGTTTACCGGCTTCGGCACCGAGATGATCGAAGAGGAAACCAGCCGGACCTTCCCGGATTTACGGATCGCCCGGGTAGACGCCGATTCCCTGAGTGCGAAGGGGAGCCTCCAGGAGACCTTAGACCGTTTTAGAGCCGGACAGATAGACCTGCTCCTGGGGACCCAGATGGTCGCCAAGGGGCTTAACTTCCCCGGCGTGCGCCTTGTGGGGGTGGTCCTGGCGGACACGGGCCTCCACCTTCCGGACTTTAGGGCGGCGGAACGGACCTTCTCCCTCATTGTTCAGGTGGCAGGACGGGCGGGCCGTTATTTCCCGGACGGCAAGGTGATAGTCCAAACCCTGCGTCCACGGGACCCGGCCATTACCCGCTCCTGCGCCCTGGACGTAGGAGGCTTTTTTACCGTAGAGCTTGCCCAGCGGAAGGCCCTCGGCTTCCCTCCCTACTCCCGTCTCATTAGGTTCACCGTCCGTTCCCGTGACGCCCTACGGGCGGAGAAAGCCGTAAACCGCCTGGCCTTCCTCGCCCGCCCCCTGCTCCCTTCCGGCGCCAATATGCTGGGTCCCTCCGAATGTCCCATCGGCATCATCGCCGAAAACCACCGCAGGCAGATCCTCCTCCGGGGACCGGCCATGGGTCCCCTTCACGGGGCCGCCCGGACCATCCTTACCCGCTATGAAAAGGGGAAGGACAGCCGGGTTTACCTTGAGGTGGACGTGGACCCGGTGAGCCTCTTGTGAGCAATGCCAACCAAATCTCCGGGTCGGTGATTTTCCTCTATGTCCCTTCTAAGTTCTTCTCCTTACCGCGTTCTCCGTGCTTTTACCGTTCCCCGCTGTTTATCCGCCTTTTTTAGACTCACGTTCCTTTTCCTCGTTATACCAGTGTTTAACAAAGGAACCGTTCCCGCCCTTGGCAATATACTCATCAAAGAAAATCTGCCGGGAACTTCGGGGTATATCCTTATCCACAATAAGATTAGCCAGGAAATACAGCCGGTCTTTTAGCGCCTGTTCCGCCGCCTGTTCCCGTTCATACTTCTTTTGATAGCGGGCCTGCAATACCGAATAGATGAAACTGGAAACCCCGATAACAATGCCAGCTACAATGCCTATCTGTTCAATAAGCGTTATTCCCATTCTGAGCCTCCTTCAGAAACGTAATGATACCTGCATGATACGTGAAAATGAAGAAAATAAACAGTGAACGAACAAGCGCCTCCCCCCAAACAGCAAAACCCAGCCAAAACTATACTGGTTCCGCAGGAGCGCGGAGCAAATGAGGTTAGGGACGAACAGCAGGGGGGAGATTTTTGAGGCGCATTACCGGCGCTATCAGCGGGCGGGGAAGAAAAACACGGGGAAGATCCTCTGATTCGCATTATACTTGAGTTTTGGCCATCCCTTTATGAACAGTTCCTTATACCATTGGGGCCTGCCCGGAATTTTGACCTAAAAATCGTCCCATGACTTTTTTACCGCTTCATGCTACAGTTTCCCCATGATGCCCGACGCGAACCTGGATTCCGGCCAAAGAGACCTTCCCCCTTACCTTGCGGCCCTTAACCCCGAACAGCGGGCGGCGGTACTCCATACCGGCCGTCCCCTCCTCATCCTGGCAGGGGCCGGATCGGGAAAAACCAGGGTCATCACCACAAAGATAGCCTACCTTATCCGGGAGCGGGGAGTGGACCCTCGGTCCATCCTGGCGGTAACCTTCACCAACCGGGCCGCCAGGGAAATGGCCGACCGGGCGCGGTTCATAGACGAACGGGCGGGGGATGCCATGCTCAGGACCTTCCATTCTTTTGGGGCCTGGTTCCTCAGACGCAACGGTCTCCTGGGGGGACTGAACTCGAATTTCGTGATCTACGACGACGACGATACCGTGTCCCTGTTGAGTGCGGTGATGGAAGAAGCCTCCCGTGTAGAGGTCAAACAGACCGCCTACGCCATAGCACGGGCCAAAGACTACTTCCTTACCCCCCAAGACCCGGAGTTAGACCTCATAGACCACCGGAAGGAGTTTCGGCGGAACTACGCCTTGTACGAGGAGCGGCTGGCTCAAATAGGCAACGTGGACTTTGGGGACCTTATCAAGAAGCCGGTGGAGATCCTCCGTTCCAACCCCGAGGTAGCCCGGCGGTTTCGGGACCGATTCCGGGTCATCATGGTGGACGAATATCAGGATTCCAACGTGGCCCAGTTCGAACTCCTCAAGGAACTCTGCGGCCCGGAGACCTATGTCTGCGTGGTGGGCGATGACGATCAATCCATCTACCGCTTCCGGGGCGCCGAAGTCAAGAACATCCTGGAGTTTCCCGATCGTTTTCCCGGCACGGACATCGTGCGCCTTGAGCGGAACTACCGCTCTACCGCCCCCATCCTGGCGGTGGCCTCCTCCGTGGTGGACCACAACCGGGACCGTCTGGGCAAGACCCTCCGTTCCGAACGGGGGACCGGCAAGACCCCTACCCTGGTCTTTCTTCCCGACCAGGATGGGGAGGTGTCTTTCTGCGCCGAACTCATCGAGAAATCCCATAATGCCGGGAACGCCGCCGCCTATTCCGATTGGGCCATCCTCTACCGGACCAACGCCCAATCCCTGGGCTTCGAGACGGAGCTGCTCCGCCGCCGCATCCCCTACCGGGTGGTGGGGTCCCTCAAGTTCTACGAGCGGGAGGAGGTGAAGGACGCCCTGGCCCTGCTCTCCTTCCTGGTGAACCCCCGGGACGAGGTGGCCTTCCGCCGGGTAGTGAACAAGCCTGTCCGGGGCGTAGGCGCCGTCACGGTGGAGCGGGTCGTGGACGAGGCTTTTCAGGGTTCCCCGCCGGACGGCGATCTGGCCGCCGCAAGCCGGCGCGTCATGCCCGCCCTTTCCGCCAAAGCCCGTTCCGGCCTTACGTCTTTCCTGGAAGCCGTTGCCGCCGGAGCCGGGGCCCTTCTGCCCGAGGAAGCGCCGCCGGGTGATGCCGCCGCGCCGCCTCCTTCGGAGGAAGACGCCGGGCCGGTGAAAAAAAGCGCCGCGAAACGGGCCTCTTTCCGTAACCCCGATGGCCTTTCCGCCGGAGAGGGCCTTTCCGTCTGCGTTGTCCGTCTGATTTTGGAGGCTGGCATTGCGGAATACCACATCTCCCACGACGAAATCGCCGGGAATCAGCGTATCGCCAACCTTCAGGAATTGGCTAACGCCGCCAGCCTGTACCCCGCCACCCGGCAGGGCCTTCTGGAATTCCTGGAACATATCGAACTGGACCGGTCCATGGAAAACTCAGGAGAAAACAACGCCTCGGACCGGGTTGTAACCCTCATCACCCTGCACAACACCAAGGGCATGGAATTCCGCCGGGTCATCATGACCGGCGTGGAGCAGGGGGTGTTCCCCCGTGAAAGCAAGCGGGACGATGACCTTGAGGAAGAGCGGCGGCTTTTCTATGTAGGCGTTACCCGGGCCATGGACGAACTCTACCTTACCTCCTGCGCCGAGCGCCGCATGTTTGGCCGTACTATGCCGACGGAACCATCGATCTTTCTCCGGGAAACCGACCGTTCCTTCCTGCGCGTCATTGGCCGGATCCCCTACGGCTTTGCCCCGCCGGGCCGGGCTTCTTCCCCCGGCGCCGCCCGGATGGGGACTTTCGCCAAAACGGGCCGCGCTTCCTCCGACGGCCGCTGGCGTATAGGCGACCGGGTCTTCCACGACGACAACGGCTATGGGGAAGTGGCGGAGATCCGGGAGAGTGAAGACGGCCCGGTCATCCGGGT
>JAIRLK010000050.1 GCA_031259515.1 Treponema sp.
TTTGCATATTCATGCAAAAAATCCCGATTAACGGGGCTCTTTTGGAGCCTGCAAGGTATAAATATGCAATAAATTGCATATTTATACTATTTTATGCGCGAAGCGCAACAGGCTCTAAGGGGGCCCCTTGGGCCTCCCGGCGGAAGGCCCCCCCGTAGAGGGTTTTGTTAGGGTTCAAAAAACTTCGCGGCCCGTTCTTCTATGACCGCCTGGGCGCCGGAGGTAAGCAAATCGTCAATGCCGGCATCCCATACCCGGTCAAAGTCCGCGGCTCTGGCCGTGATGCTCTGGGCGGCAAGATTATTGCTCTTGTCTATCAAAGTCTGCATGACCGGGGCGGCGGCGGTAAGAGTTACCGGAACAACCGGCCCCGGAGCCGCATTGGTCATGGCAATGGTATAGGCGTTTGCGATAACCTCCGCAGGCCAGGCATACCCGCTGGCCAACGCCCTAGCCGTAAGGTCAGGGTCGCCTAAGTCAAGACCGTTCATGTGAATTGTATAATCAATATTCTGGGCGCTGTTCTGAATCCACAACCCCGTTGCGCTTTTGATCTTGGGAACGCCGTCAACAATATCATGGTTAACCCCTTCCTGCCCAAGCTGAAGGAAGTTGTAGTTTTCAAACCGGGCAAGCCAGTTGATATAGCGCATCGCGGCTTCCGGGTTTTTAGCGGAGGCGGGGATAAAGATGTTCAATCCCGCGGCATCGTAAGAAATCTTTTTGGTTATCCCCTCGGAATTGGTCATACAGTCAACGGGTACCATATTCGCGCCGGGCACGTTTTTCTGCAAATCCGTAAGGATCCCACCTTCACGGTAGATATTATCCCAGTTGTGGCAAACGGAACCAACCACGCCGGCTTTTACCAGGTTAAGCTGGTCGTCCTCGGTCTTGTACAAGGGGAAGTCCCGGTCTATAAGTCCCTCGTTGTACATCCGGTTCATGAAGCGTAAACCCTCTTTATATCCGGGCAGGAAGAAATACCGGTCAATTATCGTATATACCCAGCGATCTCTCAGACTCAGACCGGGGTCAATGAAAGCTTCAAGGATGGTTCCGGCTGTCCAGCGCGTATCGAAGGTCATCGAGAAGGGAATAACCTTGTCTTTGCCGATATTGCCGGGATCTTGTTCCTTGAACGCGACCAGGGCCTGGAAATATTCTTCCGTCGTCTTGGGAAGCGGCAGGCCCAGAATATCCAGCCAATCCTGCCGGATAAAAAGGTTCAGGCGGGCGGTATTCATACGCCGGGCCGGTATCGAATAGACCTTCCCCGTCTCGTTGTTCCGGTTGCGGGTTATCAGATCCCTGCCCGGAAGCGCCGCATCGGGGCCGAGAAAACCTTTGAGGTCTTTCAGCGTGGTGTCGATGTGGGGGGCCAGGTCAACGAGGCCGCCTAGTTCACTGTACATCGTTACCAGTTCCCCTGAATATGTATAGCAGACATCGGGGGGCGTACCGGCGGCCATAAGATTGTTCAGGGCGGTATTTTCCTCCCCCCTGGGTACCGGCACAAACGTTACCTTGATGCCTTCTTCCTCAAGAACCTTTTTCTGGATCCAGTCTGTCCAGTTGTTCTTTGTGGGATCCGACTTGCCGCCGTCCGTACCGCGATCAAATACTTCAACGGTTATTTCGATTGCTTCCCCGCTACCGGCATCTGATTTTTTGCCGCAACCTGCAAAAATCAATGCCGCCGCCAACACGCATACTAAGGCCGTCAAAACCCGAAAGCATGTTTTCTTCATCTTCCATCTCCTTCTATAAAATTTTTCTTAACCTTTTACAGCTCCAATAGCTACGCCTTTAATGAAGTAGCGTTGAAGCCAAGGATACACAATTACTATCGGTATCGTCGCTATCATAACCGCGGCGGCTTTCATGCCTTCGCTTGCCAACGGTACTCCGCCGCCGATACCTTCCTGGGTAGCAATTTCGATTGACGAAATATTATTGATGATCTGATACAGCTTGAGCTGTATGGGAACAAAATCCGGTTTGGTAAGATAGAGCAGGGCGTCGGAAAACCCGTTCCAGCGGCCTACCGCATAGAACAGCGCAAGGGTTGCCAAAACCGGGGCGGAAAGGGGCAGGTATATATTAACCAGCACCGTAAAGGGGTTTGCGCCGTCAAGTTCCGCCGATTCCCGCAGGCTTTCAGGGACGCTGTAAAAAAAGCTGCGGAGGATAATCATATTAAACACCGAAAGGCAGTTGGGGATGATCAGTACCAGCGGGTTGTTCAGTAAGTTAAGATCCTTCATCAGGATATAATTCGGAATAGTACCGGCGCTGAAATACATGGTAAACACAATCAGCGTGTTGATGATTCCTTTCCCTTTCAGCGTACTGTAGATCAAGGGATACGCGCACAGAATCGTCATAAGCAGGGAAAACAACGTGCAGATAACCGTTAAAATAGCAGTCCACACCATAGAACGGGAAAACGCCGGGTCCCTGAACACGTATTGATAGGATTCAAGGGTAGGTTCCACCGGCGCAAAACTTACCCGCCGGTTTACGATGGAAAGGGGCGAGCTCAATGACTGGGCAAAAATATGCAGTATCGGCAACAGGCAGAGTAGTATTACCAGCAGGCAGATACCGGCGATAACCCAATCAACAATCTTTGATGACTTTGACAAAACCATTTAGAACTCCTTACCAGATACCGCGTTCGCCAAATTTTTTTGCAAGGGCATTGGCGCCAAGCAGGAAGGCTACGCAAACCACGGACTGAAAAAGTCCTATGGCCGCCGTATACGAGAATTGGAAAGATCGGATGCCAACCCGGTAAACCATAGTGCTGATGACATCGGCTACCGAAACAACCAGGCTGTTCCCCATAGTGTAGGGCCGGTCAAATTCACTGCCGAGAATCCGCCCCAGGTTCATGATGAGGAGCACCACGATGGTAGACCGTATGCCCGGAAGGGTAACGTGCCAAATTTGCCGCAGCCGTCCCGCGCCATCGACCTCAGCGGCCTCGTATATCTCCGGGTTTATGCCGGTTATCGCCGCAAGGTAGATTATCGTTCCCCAGCCGACTTCTTTCCAAATGCCAAAGGTAATATAGGTGCCTATCCAAAGACCCGGCTTCATCAGAAAATCAATGGGGCCGACGCCTATTTTCCCCAGGGCCATATTCACGATTCCCGCGCCCGGGGCAAGGAGCTTCGCCGCGATACCGGAAATGATGATCCATGACAGGAAGTGAGGCAAATACACGACGGTTTGGGTAAAACGCTTGTACTGCGGAAACCTAAGCTCATTAAGCAAAACGGCAAGAATAACCGGCGCGGGAAATCCCACGATAAGGTCCAGAAGGTTAAGCACAATAGTATTCCGCAGGACATTGTAAAAATCCGGCGACTTAAACGCCTGGCTAAACCATTTGAACCCCGCCCAGTCGGATGTCCAAACTCCTTTGAACATATTGTAGTCTTTAAACGCGATCACTATATTCGTCATCGGGACATAGCGAAACATGATAAAAAACGCCATAGGCAACAGCAACATGGCGTAGAGTACCCAATGACGCATAAAATACGTTAACATTTCATTTTTTGATTTGTTTGTCATAATACCTCCTGTTTTGCCGTAACAGTATCAATCCGATTATCCGCCTTGTCAAGGATTTTTTTGGCGGAATTTTTTAAACCGGCATAGTCCGCAAAGCATGACAGCCGATCCCTATTCTTGGATTCAAGAATATCATGGGCGTTCCTGTTGGACCATGTATAAATTGCATAAAATTATTATGAAACGCCGAGAGGCCGCGATTTTTTTATCTGCGGATTAGGATTAGGCAAAAGGAGGATTATCCCGGTTAATCCCCGGATATTTTTTCACGAATTCATTTCTTATTATAATATGCCTTATAATATGCCGCGTTTATTTTATGACTGTTTTATATTTTTTTATATTGACAAATTTTATAGCATGCCGTTATACTTTAGCTGAATCTCAATGAATCATAACGTTACAGGTGAATCGAATACATTTTTTGGGGGATTTTAATTGTTTGATCAGATGAGCGAGTTCCATCAGATAACAAACGCTGTCAGGACGGTACGCCGGACAGCTGTACTGCCCCCCCCCCCCCCCCCCA
>JAIRLK010000109.1 GCA_031259515.1 Treponema sp.
CCTGGCCCGGGGCGCGCCCGGCCGCCCGGGGGGGGGGGCCCCCGCCGCCCCCCCGCCCCCCCCGCCCCCGGGGGGGGGGGCGCCGCCCGGCTCCTCAATGACCGTGAAACAGGATGGTACAGGTGACTATATGACCATTCAGGAGGCGATGAACAACGTAGGATCTGGCGACACGGTTGTGGTGTATCCCGGCATTTACCGGGAGTATGTGATTATCCCCCATGACAATATTAAGCTGCTTGCACAGGGGGAGGTAGTAATAACAGGAGCCGATCCGTGGGAGGAATGGAGCGAGGTTAACGGGAATGTCTACAAGGCGGAAATTCCAAAGGAGTTTTTTGGACCCACTGTTGACAGGGAATATTTTAATCCCTTTGCCGAACAATGGATGGCACTAGGTATTGGTTTAACCAATTATTTTACCTGCGGCTGTGTGTACCTTAATGAAGCTGAATTAGAGCAGCGATGGAGTACGAGTGAAGTAGCGAGTACATCCAATACGTGGTACGCTGAAGTTGACGATGCTACAGGAGCTACCACAATTACGGTAAACTTTGGCAGGCCTATTAGTGAGGTGGACAATATTGAGATCAATAACCGTATGCAGGGGATTACCGGTAAATGGGGTAAATCCAATGTTGTTGTTTCGGGTTTCAAAGTAATCCGTGCATGTGGTCCCAAGACCGTAGACTTTTGGCAGAGCTTTGCGGTAGGTATGTACGGTGCTATTTCCGTATACGGCGGTTACCAATGGACTATTTCAAACAATGAATTATACCAGTGCCGGGGTGTGGCAATTGATTATGGTAACGGTTCTCATGGTACAGAAATTCTTAACGGCCTCTCCAAAGATGGTGAACCGGCAAAATACGGGTATCACAAGATTTTCGGAAATTACATCCATGACTGTGCAACAAACGGCATATTTGCCTATCGCGGCGCTTATACCGAAATTTACAATAACCGGCTGGTAAACTGTAATTCGCTGAATACCAGACTTTTGTCAGAAGCCTATATAAAAGATGTAAACGGCGGCTGGGGTATCAACATCCATGATAATTACATTTACAGCGATCAAAATTTTCGACTAGCTATAATGGGGGACTGGATACTCGGGGGAGCGGATGCGATTTGGCTTGACAGCGAATGTGACGGCGCCATAGTCCGAAACAATGTAATAATTGATAATGGAACTGGCCTCACCGAAATAGATCTTGAGACCTGTAATGGGCCGATTTTGGTTGCCAATAATATTTGCAAAGGCGTTGGTATTAATATGGAAAACAGCAGCCATTGCTATCTGGTAAACAACTTGTTTTTTGATAATGATGTTGAATTTAATTGGAATTTTCCAGCCGGCGGCGGGCCATCACGCCTGCCTGGAAAAGCAACCGCAGCTACTGAAGGTTGGGATGGATACGCCAGGGCAATGAAGGGCAAGCGGCCAGGAACCCTCGACACCGTTGGACCAACGGCCACAAGCCGGTTTGAAACCTACATCCGGTTTAACAGGTTTGAAGGGAATATTGTCTTTGGTAAGGGACTAAAAGCCACTGCCGGCGTCGAACCTACCGCTGAAGAGTTTAGCGTTCCTGCGTACGGAGGATGGACGATGGTAGATAGGGCTTCTTGGGCTCATGATACGGACTTCAGCGGTGGTTATGCTTCGTTTCATCCTGAACTTGCAGGACAAGGCGCTCAATGGACAGGTATCGTAGCTTGGGCCCATAATGGAATAGGTCCATCAGTTGGATATGCTTATTATACATACGGAAATTCCGTCGATTATAATGCCTACTATGGAGGCGCTGCAAAAATTAGCAATCAGCCTAGTACGGAACGTATTGATGACGGCCATAGCATAGTAGGTACCGGCAGCTGCTCTATAAGCGCAAGTAAGGATAGCTGTTTCTTGACTTTAACTGTTGATGACGGCATTACCGAGACAGCAACACCGAGGATGACCGGGGAGTATATGGGTAAAGCCTTAAATTATGCTCAGCAAGGTGTTGATTACTATTCTCCTGACGTTGCCGATGATTACTTCGGCAAGTCCCGTGGTTCAGGCAGTACCACGGTTCCCGGTCCCTTTGCGGATCTCAAATCCGGCGCCAATTCTTATACGCTTTGGCCCAGATAAATAAAAAAAGATGAACCGGGGGCAGTGACTCCCTACAGCAGGTATATGCTCCCCGGTTCAATCCTAACAGGCGGTGATAATGAAAGCTGTTATGCTCATGTTTGATTCACTCAACCGGACGCTCCTGGCGCCCTACGGCTGTACCTGGACCAAAACGCCGAATTTCAGGCGGCTCGCGGAAAAAACCATACGGTTTGACAACTGTTACGCGGGGAGCCTTCCCTGCATACCGGCCCGGCGGGAACTCCATACGGGGCGGTATAATTTTTTGCACCGGTCCTGGGGGCCTCTGGAACCCTTTGACGATTCAATGCCTGAACTCCTCCGCAAAGACGGCATATATACCCACCTTATCACCGACCATATTCATTATTTTGAAGACGGCGGCGCAACCTATCACAACCGCTACAGCTCCTGGGAAATAATACGGGGCCAGGAAGGGGATCACTGGAAAGTAACGCCGGAACTTTTACAAAACCGGGCCGCTCCGCAGAACCCCGAGGCGGTTTATTTTGAATCCACTGGGAACCTGCACAAGCATGACGCGGTAAACAGAACATTTTTTACCGGTGAAGAAAAAACTCCCCTGGCGCAGACCTTCACCGCGGCAATGGAATTTATGGACCGTAACCACGGTGAAGACAACTGGTTTTTGCAGATAGAGTGTTTTGACCCCCACGAGCCGTTCTGTGCACCCGAAAAATACCAGGCCCTTTATCCTGACGATTACCAGGGGCCCCTGTTTGACTGGCCGCCGTATCACCATGTAACTGAAGATTCCACTACGGTGGAACACTTACGAAATTCTTATGCCGCGCTGCTTTCAATGTGCGACGCCTGGCTTGGAAAATTTCTTGACAAAATGGATGAATATCAGTTGTGGGACGATACCCTGCTTATCGTCAATACCGACCACGGGTATCTTTTGGGTGAACACGGATGGTGGAGCAAAATCGTGATGCCCTGCTACGATGAAATTGTCCACATACCGCTTTTTATTCACGATCCCCGTTATGCCAAAGACGGGGAAATCCGGAAGGCTCTGATTCAAACCATTGACCTGCCCGCGACCCTGCTGGATTATTTTCATGTGCCGGTTCCGCCCAATATGCAGGGGAAGCCCCTGGCTCCGGTTATCCAGGAAGATTTGCCGGTACGGGACTATGCGCTTTTTGGCATACACGGCGCCCATGTAAATATTACCGACGGGGAATACATTTATATGAAGGCTCCTGCTGGTCAGAAAAACGGCCCCTTGTTTGAATACACCCTGATGCCCGCGCACATGCGCTGCCTTTTTACCGTGGATGATCTGCAAAATGCGGCGCTCACGAATCCTTTTGGTTTTACCAAAGGATGTCCGGTTTTAAAAATTCCCAAAAAAAACAATTTTGGCAGCGCGGACTTCAGTTTTTTATTAAGCGATAACAAAAATTCATCACGCCGTATAGACAATAACGATCTGTTAAACGCCGCAAATTTCGGCGACAAACTTTTTGATATTAAAAACGATCCCCACCAGGAAAAAGAACTTAACGACATTGCGGCGGAAACCCGCATGGCAAATCTCCTGGTGCGGGCCATGCGTGAAAACGAAGCCCCCGATGAACAGTATGAAAGAATCGGCCTGCAAAAAGATCGTCCGGTGACGGAAGATGATATACGCACAATCCATGAAGCGATCAAAAACAATCGGTTCCAATTAATTCCGGACGCATATGACTGGGACAGATCCGCCGTCAATGCCTATAAGGCGCTCCTTATGTTCATTCCCGAACCGGAGCGGGAAAAGGCAAGCCGCCGGATAGCATCGGCGCTGACCGCCGCGGCAGGAAAACCCGGAAAACGGAACATTGATTTTACCATGGTGAACGCCATAGTGCCTCTGGTGATACCGGAACAATACCGCGCCATGGTTTCCTATTTTATCGGCCTTGCAGGAAAGGTGGCGTAACAAAAAAGGCTCAATAAAATGCGTGGCATTTTATTCATGCGCGGGTCATAGATTACCTTGAGGGGATAAACGATCCGCGGCGGACGGCATACGGGAATATCCGGCACAAACTTATAGACAGTATCGTCATAGCGTTTAAGCTGAGGCTTGCGGAGGACGCGGCCGACGGGGCCGGAAGGAAGACTGCCTCCTGACCTTCGGCTTCCGCAAAGCAAGCAGCCGCGAACCCTAAAGAACAATAGGTTACCCCGGTTCAGCCGGATCCGGTTCCGGGGGACTGCGCATTTTTGATGTAACGGTGTGAGCGCCGGGGCCGGCTGCTTTTTTGTGCCGGCGCTAGGATGAGACTTAACAGGGCATCGGCATTTACTTAAAAAGCGGCTGTTTTTCCCACTTGCTCGTTTATTTTTAGCCTATTTAAGCATATAATTCCCACCATATAGCTAAAATTACCTGGGTTTTTGGCAATTCATCCCACCAACAGGCTCAAAAAAGAGTAAACGCCGATGCCCTGGGAGGATTAAAGGTTTTCATTGACAAAATACTATTCCTTACTTTATACTTTTTTAATGAACGGCTATGAATATGATTTTTTATTGAGCTGTGAGTTATTTTCCGGACAAAAAGCTTCTTTTTTTAAACTTTATCAGATTCTGGAATCTTTTTTTGACGGCATATACATAACCGACGGCAACGCGAATACCATATTTATCAACCGTTCTTACGAAGTCATTACTGGACTAAACCGGGCAGCTATGCTCGGCAAAAATATGCAGGAACTACAGGATGCCAAAATAATCGACACATCGGGTTCTTTGCTGGTTTTGAAAACTCGGACATCTATAACACTGGAACAGAAATTCAGTACCGGCAAACATGCGTTAATTACCAGCACACCCTTTTTTGACGAGCGGGGAAACATAGAGATGATCATTACCAGTGTGCGGGATGTTACGGAACTCTACCGGCTAAAAAAACAATTGACGACAAACGAAGAGGTAACACGGAAACAGCAGATGGAACTGGAACATTTGAAGAAAATATTTGCTGTTCCAGGGAACGATTTTATCACCAATGATGCGGTGATGTTACAAAATCTGCTTCAGGCAAATAAAGTCGCCAAACAGGATACTATCGTCCTTTTGCTCGGGGAAACCGGGGTGGGAAAAGAGGTGTTCGCGGATTATATTTACAAGAACAGCGCCCGGTCAAACGAGCGGTTCATAAAGATCAACTGCGGTTCTATTGCCGTAAATCTGGCGGAAAGCGAATTGTTCGGTTATGAATCCGGTTCATTTACCGGCGCAAGTCCCAGCGGCAAACCGGGACTGTTCGAGGTAGCAAATAACGGCACTATCTTTCTCGATGAAATAGGAGAACTGCCCCTCGACATGCAGGTAAAACTCCTGCGGGTCATACAGGAGAAAGAACTCCTGCGGGTAGGTTCAACCAAGCCCCGAAAAATAGATGTCCGGATCATCGCCGCCACAAACCGGGACCTGGACGATATGGCGGCGAAAAAGCAATTCCGCAACGATCTCCTGTACCGCATCAATGTTTTTCCGATCACCATACCGCCGCTCCGCGAGCGACTGTCCGACATTCTCCCCCTGGCCCGCGCTATCCTGGAAGAATTCGGCAAAGGGCGGGGGGGTAAGAAAGAGTTTTCTCCCGAAGCCGAATTGGCTCTGGTGAGCTATCATTGGCCCGGTAATATCCGGGAACTCCGCAACGTCATTGAACGGGCGGTTATCCTTAACGACAGTGGTGAGATTGTTCCCGAAGACCTGGCGATAACCAAGCCCGCGCCCTGGTATTTTCATGAAACCGGATCGTCTATTAAGTCTATAGACCTTAAAGCATTCCTTGAAAAAATCGAAAGCACCTATATTCAGCGGGCCTATGAAAAATACCGGAATATCCGGCGGGCCGCTTCTCATTTGTCAATGGATCCCGCAACATACTTGAGAAAACTGAAAAAATACGCGAACCGGCAGTTCAATAATGAAACAGATGTTTTAGTTTTGAAACAATAAAATTTCAATAATGAAACACCGGCCTCAGAACTCCGGAAAAGGAGTTTTTTATCCCCCTTCAAATTCCCATAAAAATAAGGTTTAGCTCATTAATTCCACCTACCAGTTTGTTGCGCTTCGCGCATAAAATCCCAAAAAATCGCCGATTAGGTGTTTTCTTACCGTGTAAACCGCCCTCGAACCAAAGTTCGCAGCGGCCCATAAAATCGTGCAACAGGCTGCTATATCGCCTATAAAAACCCGGCGCGGCTTTTTAAACTTGGCATGATTCTTGCTGTATACCAGCAAGCCGTAAGGCGGAGGACCTTCGTGGGTCCTTAAATCAATCCTACAACGAGAGAGGGGAAAGATGAGTTTAATGACTGGAGAGCAATACATTGAAAGTATTCGCAAAATCAAGATGCAGGTGTATATGTTTGGGGAAAAGATCGAAAGCCCGGTGGATGATCCTATCCTCAGGCCGTCGCTGAATTCCGTACGGGCCACCTACGATTTGGCGCAAAAGCCGGAATACGCGGATCTTATGACCGCGGTTGATCCGGACACGGGGAAAACCGTAAACCGGTTTGCGCATATTCATCGCGGCACAGAAGACCTCGTTAAAAAAGTTAAGATGCAGCGCCTTTTGGGACAGCAAACCGCGGCTTGTTTTCAGCGCTGTGTCGGCATGGACGCTTTCAACGCTATTTACAGTACGGCCTACGAAATTGATAAAAAACGCGGAACCAACTACTTCGAGAACTTCAAAAATTTTTTACATTATGTTCAGGAAAACGACCTGACCATTGACGGCGCCATGACCGATCCTAAAGGCGACCGCTCTCTGGCCCCCCACGAACAGCCCGACCCGGACATGTATCTGCGCGTTGTGGAACGCCGTCCCGACGGCATTGTGGTACGAGGCGCGAAAGCCCATCAGACCGGGGTTCTTAATTCACATGAAGTAATTGTCATGCCCACGGTTGCAATGTCCCCGGACGATAAAGACTACGCGGTGTCCTTCGCGGTTCCCCTGGACGTGAAAGGCCTTCTGCTCATCATAGGACGCCAGTCATGCGACACCCGCAAGCTGGAAGGCGGCAGTATTGATGTGGGCAACGCCGAATACGGCGGCGTTGAGGCCCTTACTGTTTTTGACGATGTGTTTGTTCCCAATGACCGGATATTCCTTAACGGCGAGACGGAGTTTGCCGGCATGATGGTCGAGCGCTTCGCGGGCTACCACCGCCAAAGCTATGGCGGCTGCAAGGTAGGCGTAGGAGATGTGCTCATCGGCGCCGCCGCTACCATCGCGGATTACAATGGCGCGGCTAAGGCATCCCACATTAAAGACAAGCTGATTGAAATGACCCACCTGAACGAGACCCTCTACTGTTGTGGAATCGCCTGTTCCGCGGAAGGGGCCAAGACCGAATCCGGCAATTATTTGATCAACCTGCTGCTGGCAAACGTCTGCAAGCAGAATGTTACCCGGTTCCCCTACGAGATTGTCCGGCTCGCGGAAGATATTGCCGGAGGCGTTGTGGTTACCGCACCTTCGGAAAAAGATTTCCGGGATCCGAAACTCGGCCCGATAGTGGAGAAATACCTGAAAGGCGTCCAGGGAGTGTCCACGGAAAACCGCCTGCGGATCCTCCGCCTCATCGAAAATCTTGCCCTGGGAACCGCGGCTGTCGGATACCGTACCGAGTCAATGCACGGCGCGGGTTCGCCCCAGGCGCAGCGCATCATGATCGCCCGGCAAGGCAACATCGCGGCGAAGAAGGGGCTTGCCAAAGCTCTGGCGGGCATCAAAGAATAACGAACAAATCTTCGGAGGACAAATGGCGCCGTATACGCTTATGGAAAAAATTGAAAAGGCCCTGGATGAAAAGGTACGCTTGGTATTGTCCGCCGATGGCGGCAATGTTGAGGCGCTATCCTTCGCCGGCGGCGTATTAAAAGTGCGATCCCTGGGCAGATGCGGCGGCTGTCCTGCGGCGGTTTTTGAGATTGAAGAGCTGGTTATGGCGGCTATGCGGACAGATGTTCCGGAAGTGAGTTCCGTCATAGTGGTAACCGGAGTCAGCGGTGAATTGCTGGATGCCGCCCGTTCCCTTATGGGATCAAAACAAAGAGAACTCAAGGGATCTTTACCGTGTGCGGCAAGTCAGGATACGGGAGAATAATGAGAGGGAGAAACTATGGGATGGAATGATGAATATAAAAAAAAGCTGTGCAGCGCAAAAGACGCGGTTTCGCGTATAAAAAGCGGCGATCGGGTAGTGCTTGGACATGCGGCGGGAGAGCCCTCGTTATTGGCCGATGCGATGGTGGAAAACGCCGCCCGCTATCAGGACGTAGAGATTGTCCACATGGTTGCCATGGGCAAAGGGCGGTATTGCCTGCCGGAGTACGAAAAGAATTTCCGGCATAACTCTATATTTGTCGGGGCCTGTACGAGAAAGGCAATAGAAGAAGGGCGGGGGGATTTTACACCCATATATTTTTCGGAAGTACCGAAGCTGTTCAGAACAACCCTGCATCCGAATGTTTTATTGGCCCAGCTTTCGCCTCCTGACGAACACGGGTATTGCAGCTTCGGCATCAGCAACGACTACACAAAGCCTGCGGCGGAATGTGCGGATATCGTTATCGCGCAGATCAACCGGAACATGCCCCGTACTTTTGGCGACTGTTTTATTCATGTGAGCGATCTGGACTACATTGTTGAAGCGGACATGCCGGTCATAGAACTTGCGCCGCCAGAGATTACCAGCGTTGAAAAAGCGATAGGCGAAAATTGCGCGTCCCTCATACATGACGGCGATACCCTTCAGCTTGGCATTGGCGCCATTCCCGACGCGGTGCTCCTCTTCCTGAAAGATAAACACGACCTGGGCATTCATTCAGAAATGATTTCTGACGGCGTTGTTACCCTTGCCGAAGCCGGCGTTATTAACAACAAAAAGAAAGTTCTCAATAACGGCAAATTCGTCATAAGTTTCATGATGGGTACCCGCAAGCTCTACGATTTTGTGGACAACAATCCCTCAATATGCATGATGCCTATAGACTATGTAAATGATCCGGTGGTGATTGCGCAAAACGTGAATATTGTGTCGATTAACTCCTGCGTTCAGGTGGATTTGATGGGGCAGGTATGCTCCGAATCCATCGGCCTTCGTCAGATAAGCGCGGTAGGCGGGCAGGTTGATTTTGTCAGAGGCGCCAACATGGCCAAAAACGGCCGAACTATTATCGCGATGCCCTCAACCGCAGCCGGCGGCAAGGTTTCAAAAATTGTTTCCTTCCTTGACGCGGGCGCCACAGTTACTACGTCCCGGTGCGACGTCAACTATGTAGTAACCGAGTACGGCATTGCCCAACTCAAAGGGCAGACCCTGAGAGAACGGGCGCGGCGGCTGATTGAGATTGCTCATCCGGATTTCCACGATTCCCTTAAAGCGGAATTTGAAAAACGATTTAAACGCCCGTTCTAAAAGCGTTGAATGACGGTTCTGATAAAATATTGCGGCGGTTGTAACCCTTGGTATGACCGCCGTGCTTTTGTTGAACAATTAAAGCAGGAATTCCCCGCCGTAGATTTGCTTTACCCAGGCAAAGGCCCTTCCGAAGCGGATGTTGTACTCGTTGTCTGCGGCTGCCCGGCAAGGTGCGCTTCATACGGCGGGTTACACGGACGCTTGGGTACCGTACTTGTCGCCTCTCCGGATGAGTATGGCGCTGTACGAGAAACCCTTACATCGGGAGGTCCGGGGAGTCTTGGGCCTCCGGGGGCGGCGTCCCCGGAGAGAGGAATTGCCGTACCAGCCCCGCTATCCGCGCCGCCGCATCCTGCCCGGCGGAAACCCAATGCACCCGGGGCAACGACGCGAAAAAGGTGAGCTGCCTCTTGGCATAGCGGCGGGTGTTCCGGGCTACCAGGGTCTTGACAGCCTCCATATCCTCCGCAAACTGAAAACCGCCCTCCCCGTCTTCGATAAAAAATTCCCGGCAGCCTATGGCCTTCATCCCCGGATCGCCGGGGCCGTACCCCGCTTCCCACAGCCGCCGTACCTCATCGGGAAGGCCCATGCGAAACATGACTTCGCAACGTTCATCAATACGGCGGTACACCTCGGACCGGGGGCGGTCCAGGGCGACCAGGAGGAACCGGTAATCCGGCCTAAAGCCATTTCCGGGGAAACCCGGCCGAGCATAACCGCTCAGGGGACGGCCCGTAAGCCTGAACGCTTCCAACGCCCGCAGCAAGCGGTACTCGTCGTGAAGGTGTATACGCCCGGCGCTGACCGGGTCCCCGGCAATCAGCTCCTCCATGAGGGCGGCGGCGCCTTTCTCCCTAAGTTCTTCCCGCAAGACCGCCCGTATGCGCTCGTCCGAAGGGGGCGCCTCCGGAAGGCCCATCACAAAATTGACCAGATAGAAGCCCGTACCCCCGGAAACCACAGGCAAAGCCCCCCGCCGGTGTATGTCCAGAACTGCCCTATCCGCCAAGCGGACGAATTCACCGGCGTTGAACTGCTCTTTTATATCCCGAATATCAATGAGGTGGTGAGGAAGCCGGGCAAGAAGCTCTTTTGAAGGCTTGGCGGTCCCCAGATCCATACCCCGGTACACCTGCATGGAATCGGCGGACACAACCTCGGCGGCGCACAGGGGATGAGGACCGGTAAAGAGCTGTTCCAGGATTTCGGTTTTTCCCGAAGCGGTAGGACCAAAAAGAAGCAGGACCGGCGGGGTCTGTCCCGCTTCCGCCGCTCCGGGATGGTTCATGCCTCAAGACGAAATTCAATCTCGTCGGTAAAAACCTGGCGGGCCGCCAGGGAGACCACCTTGCCGTCGTTCATTTCAATTTCCTCATCCCGAATCATGGAAAGCTGAAAAGACCTACGGGAAGCGGCGCTGGTAATTTCGTACATATTACCGTTGTATTCGATTAATTCTTCTAGAGGGAATATCATAATTTTTGAATATAGTATACTTACGAGTCGTCTGTAAAGTAGGCGCATTGCCTCACCAGCAATTTTACATTTAGGCCATTTGAGTCGGGGTGGGATATAAAAATAGCCTCTAAATGGCCAAATTTGGCGGTTTCGAGGAGGGAAAGGAGTCACTGATCCGCAAAATTGTACCCCTACAAGGGTAAATGTAAAATTGCTGATGCGGTAACGCGAGGGGATGACACATACCCCAATTCTTATTATTATTGATCTGTACCTTGGAGGGGCCGCCGGATATTGTCCGGGAGTCCGCCGGTTTTTTGGTTTTTTTTGAGGGAGATTAAAATGTATAGCGTCGGATTGGCATATCTACTCTGGCTACTATCGGGATTCGGCATCCTG
>JAIRLK010000246.1 GCA_031259515.1 Treponema sp.
TTATCTGTCATATCCGTCATTCCTTTATATGGTTTTCCGTTTGTACGGTTCCAAAAGCTGTTTCACATTTTCCGGCATGGACGCTTCCAGATGTTCCCCATCCTTCCCGCTCCCCCGGATGTTCCCGATGATCCCGATACGCCGCCCCTTGTATCGGGTCATATTCCATGCCGCCAATTCCAGACAGGCCGAAGCCAGGTCAGGCGGGACCTTGCCCGTGGAGTACCCCGCCAAATACCGTACCTGTATCCCCATTTCCTCCCTTGAAAGGCGCAGGGGAGGCCGCAAAACCAGCGAGAAGGGTATATCCTCATGGATACCCTCATCAGGGATGCAATAGTAATGTTTGGGATCAACCAGGTTTTCAGAGGTAAAAAGAGGTTTCCCCCGTAATGCCGTCCCCGCCCTTGCCACATGGACAGACAGTACCCGCCGTACCGGGTATTCCCGCAGGGTAAAGATATGTTCCCCTGAAAAGGTGAGGTAATCGGTGTGTTTCTTCCGGCAGAAACGCCGCTTACAGTATTGCTCAATGGTGAAAGTTGCCGTGATAAGGCAAAAACGGCTTAAAGCATCCTCCCGGTCATCTATGCCCAAAAGGTCTTTGAAGTCCTCAAAAGGGATAAGTGAATGCAAGGAAGGGTTCGTGCAATTCCGATCTGCGGAATTTCCATGTACTCCGGTTTCGTTTTCCATAGTAGGTACAGGTTAAGGCCGACAAGACTGGATTTATATACGAGAAACGTGCAATTTTAGGCTATATGGAGTTTTTTCACCGGGCCTTATCTTCTGGTCAATAAATGAGATGAACCTGCAAAACGAAGAAAAATCTGAAAAATTAACATTTCTTTAACAACTTTATTTACTGTTTATGATAAAATTTTTCCCTAAAGGAAGAAACCCATGATCAATATACTGGTTGTAGAGGACGATGTAAAATTTAACCGCCTGGTCTGCGCCCATCTTGCCGAACAGGGCTATAACCTTATCCCCTGCCTTTCGGCAATGGAAGCCTTTGACCGCATGATAGATACTATCATTGACCTCATTATCTCCGATATTATGATGCCCGAAGTAGACGGCTTCAAATTTGCGTCCATGATACGGGAACAGGACAAAGTAATTCCCCTTCTCTTTATCACCGCCCGGGACGACATCAGCTCAAAGCAGAAAGGTTTCCGTATCGGCATAGATGATTATATGGTCAAACCCGTGGACATGGACGAATTGACCCTGCGGGTCGGCGCGCTCCTGCGGCGGGCGAACATCGCCAACGAGAAGAAACTTACCGCAGGGAGCCTGGTCCTCAACGCCGATGAAATGACCGCCGAGGTGGCGGGGGAAGAAATTCTCCTGACAACAAGAGAATTCAACATACTGTTCAAACTCCTCTCTTATCCTAAAAAGACCTTTACCCGGAACCAGCTTATGGACGATTTTTGGAGCACGGAAAACGACAGTACCCCCCGGACGGTGGATGTGTATATCACCAGACTGCGGGAGAAATTCGCCGCCTGCAAGGACTTTGAAATCCTAACCGTTCACGGGCTGGGCTACAAGGCAGTACTCAAGTGAGAAAAAAAACCGAAAAAGAATCCGTGCCGGGTCTGATCTTTAGAAAAAGAGATGGTCGCATAAACGCCGGTTACATGTCGGTAAGAGAATACCTGTTGTTGTTTTTCGCAGTGGCGGCGGTAAACGGGATTCACATGACGATCTATCAGGGATTCGTTAGGCGGGGCATGGTTGAGACCCATGTCCAACTGGTAATCAATGTTCTTGGGGGATTTGTGTTACTGTCGGCATCGCTTTCGATGATCCTTATCGCCGTGGTACGTCATGTGTCATGGAACCGCCCCATGCGGCGCTTGAGCGAGGCGGCGCGGAAAATAGCCGCCGGGGATTTCTCGGTCCGTATCGCGCCGCTCCGCAAAGACGGGAAAAAAGATTTTGTGGAGGTCATGTTTGACGACTTTAACACCATGGCGGAGGAACTGGCGAGTATCGAAATGTTGAAAAACGACTTTATTGCCAACGTATCCCACGAAATCAAGACGCCCCTTGCCGTTATTCAGGGTTACGCCGCAGAGCTTCAAAACAAAGCCCTGGAGCCGGAGCAGCGGAGTGAATACATCAAAACCATTATCACGTCCTCTCAAAAACTTTCCGCCCTGGTGTCCAATATCCTCAAACTAAACAAACTGGAACATCAGGAAATACAGCCTGCGGCCATCGTCTTTGATCTGAGTGAACAGATACGCCGCTGCGCCTTGGCCTTTGAAGATCTCTGGGAACGAAAAAACATCAGTTTTGATACGGATATGGATGAGCTTACCGTTTGTTATGATGAAAGTATGCTGGAAATTGTCTGGAACAACCTTATTGCCAACGCGGTTAAATTCACCGCCCCCGGCGGTTCCATTACGATAAGCCTGAAAAAATTAGCGGGCTTCGCGGAGGTACGGATAAACGACTCCGGCTGTGGCATGGATGAGGAAACTCAAAAGCACATATTCGACAAATTCTACCAGGGGGATCGCTCCCATTCCCAGGAGGGCAACGGCCTTGGGCTTGCCCTGGTGAAAAAGGTGATCGATATTACCGGCGCAAGGATAGGCGTTATGAGCAAGGCCGGAGAAGGCACGACCTTTACGGTCAGACTGGATGTTTACCCCCCCCCCGAGGCGGAAACCAGTAATATCGTAACATGATCAATATCACCCGCCCAAACTTCATCGCTTCTGCCCGGCGCTTGCTTTTTCTCGTGTTTTTCTTCATTAACGGCCTAAACCCATTATTCGCCGAAGCTGAAATTATTCCGTTTGCTAAAAACTTTGCGCTGAATTTTTACGGAAATTTTAACATTGTAAATTTTGCGTCAAAAGAAAACCGGAACTATACATCGGCAAGTCCCTGGTCTATCGGATTGGGAATACGGTATAAAAATATATCCGCGCGTTTATTTTTACCCCTGTGGTTTGAAAATAATCCTTTTGACATCCAGCTAAATTCATATTATGAAAAAGTATATTACGAGTCTTTTTTCAGACAATATAAAAATTTTTACCGGGATCAAGATAATGGCGGCGATAAATACCCTGTTTCCGGTTTTGATATTTTATCGACCGGGATACTTGCCGGTTGGATTCAAAACAATAAGCGGCATTCCCTCGGTTCAGTTTATAATCTTGATAAAAAACAAACCGAATCAAGCGGGAGCTTTCTGTACGGTTTTGGCGTTTTTTATACTTCCATAAATTCGACCGGAGAAGATAGCCCAGGTTATTCCGAAAGGCAGCATTTGATATATTTTGGCCCTGCGGGGGGATATTCCTACACATGGGTTTTTCCCCATGATTTATTCTGTAACGTGAACCTGACAACCGGTCTTAATATGGGGATAAATGCCGTCTCCGGTACGATTCTCTTTGTCCCCCAAATAATGCCGAAATTTGCTGTCGGGTATCATGGCAAGTCCTGGTCTGTCAATGTCATAGGTGGATGCACGTATACCACTATGCTATGGCCGGATAACGGCTTCGATTCCCTTCTAGCCGCTACCATGACCCTTGCTTTTTCCAGGCGATTTTAAGCCGCCTGCCCTAAAAACTCAAAAATTCCTTCAAATTTAATATTTTAATAACAATTCCATAACATCTCGTAACATTCATCAGGGATATTTAGATTGTTCTTTGAAGAACAAAACAATTTTTGGAGGCTATTATGTCAAAGCATGTGTTTTTCGCGGCCCTTGCCGCCGCAGTCCTGGCGCTGGGTGTGTCCTGCGCCAAACAACCCGAAGCCGAATCCGCCGCACCTTTGGCGGTGAGCATGGAAACCCTGTACGCCGAAAACGGGTATCCGGTCAGCGTCCGCACCCTAAAGGCGGAGGAATTTTCGGTGTGCCTCAAGTACCCCACGGTTTTACAGGCCCAGTCCGAATCCACCGCCTACGCTTCATTAAATGACGTGGTAAGAAACATCAACGTCAAGGTTGGAGACCGGGTTGAACGGGATCAGGTGGTTCTTTCGTTCTCCCAGGACAACCAAACCTTCGAGCAGGCGCGGCTCTCATATGAAAACGCCCAACGTACCTTTAACCGGAGCAGCGCCCTGGCCGCCGATATTTCCCGGCAGGAATTGGATACGGTCAGAATGCAGTACGAAATCGCCCGGACAAACTTCGAGGCGGCCTCCAATATGATTAACATAAAATCGCCGATCACGGGAACTATAACCCGCCTGGATGTGCATACCACGGAAAATGTACGGCCCGGAACACCCCTCTTTACCGTAACCGGATCGGGCGGTTTTGAAACCCGCTTTTATGTGGGGGCCGATGAAATTGACCGGATCAAGATTGGGGCGCGGGTCTACATAGGCAATCCTGAACAAAACATTGAGGGCCGCGTCAGTCAGGTTTCACTCATGATGGACAGCGCGAAGCAGGCGTTCCCGGTAACCGCCTTTTTTGATGCCGGCGGCACTAATGGCCGGAATCTGGTAAGCGGTATGGGGGTCGATGTAGCGGTGGAGATCTATTACAACGACAAGGCGCTGGTACTCTCCGGAACGGAATTGATAAAGACCGGCGAAACCTATACGGCTTTCGTGGCGGACGGCGGTACGGCAAAACAGGTGGCGGTAGGACTTGGAGAAACAAACGGCCTGCGGCATGAAATAACCGAAGGGCTTTATGAGGGGGACTTACTCATCTATGAAGGCCAGCATCGTCTTGAGGAGGATATGCGTCTCAATACGGTAACTCTCCTCGCCGACGCGGGAAAGTAAACGGCGGTAACATGAGCATCATCGATATTTCCATCAAACGGCCGGTAACAGTAACCATGGGCGCCCTGGCGCTGGTGGCCTTCGGTATTCTTGCCTACTTCTCATTGCCGGTAAGCCTGCTCCCGGAGACAAAAACAGCGGTGGTAACGGTACAGACCATGTATCCGGGGGCAAGTCCGCAGATAGTCGAGAACCAGCTTACCAAACGGCTTGAGGATCAGGTTTTCTCTATAGCGGATGTGGATTCCCTCACATCCTATTCGATGGACAGTGTTTCTGTCATAACCGTCGTGTTTAATGACGGAAAAGATGAGAACCTCGCCATCCAGGAAGTGAAGAATAAGGTTGACGCCATTCTGCCGGAACTTCCCGACGGCGTAGAGAAGCCTTCAATCTCCAAGATCGATGTTGCCGCCTCGCTGCCCATTATGAACATCGTCCTTGAGGGCGGCATGGATAACACGGAACTTTATACCCTTGGTTCTACCGTGGTACGGGAAGAACTTTCCCGGATTACCGGCGTGGGGGGCGTGGAAATTTCCGGCGGCCAAAACCGGGAAATCCGGGTAAACCTCGACCGCGCCGCGGCTTATGAACGGTTCCTGCCGGTGGAACAAGTCGCCGCCGTCCTCGCCAGGGCGAATATCGAAATCCCCGGCGGAAATATCGCCATGGAAGGGGAGGATATACCGGTCCGCTTCCGGGGTGAATTTACTTCCCTGGATGAAATCGGGGACCTCGACATACCAACCTCATCAGGGGTATTCAAACTCCGGCAGCTCGGGACAATCGAGGACACCCACATTACGGTCCGGGAGCGGACAATACTGCGGGACAAGGACGCGGGAACCCGGAACGAAGGGGCGCTGCTTATCCAGATAACAAAGAATCCCAGCGCCAACACCATTGCGGTGGTGGACGCCGTTATGAAACAAATCCCCCGTATTGAGGCGGCGGCAGGGGGCAGGATCAACCTTCAGGTGGTTCGGGAAGACGCGGGTTTCATCCGCGATTCGGTAAGCGACACCCTGGGGAACCTCATCATGGGTATTGTGCTTACGGGCCTCGTGATACTGCTCTTTCTCCATGACCTTCGTTCCACGTTCATCATCACCCTGGCCATGCCCTTTTCGATCATCTCTACCTTTTTTGTCATGCAGTTTCTGAACATCAGTGTCAATGTCCTTTCCCTGCTAGGGCTTTCCTGCGCGGTAGGAACCCTGGTGGCAAACTCCGTGGTGGTATTGGAAAATATCTTCCGGTACAAGACCGGGGGGCTTTCCCGTACCGAAGCCGCGTCCCGGGGAACCAAAGAAGTGGTAATGGCGGTTCTCGCTTCCACCCTGACCAATGTGGCGGTCTTCGTGCCCCTGGGCGGTATGCGGGGCCCTATGGGACAGATAATCAGTCACTTTGCCTATACCGTGGTTATTTCAACTATTTTTTCTATTGTGGCATCCTTTACCATCACGCCCTTCCTTGCTTCCCGGATTCTGCCTGACAAGGTACGGCGGCCCAAAGGCATCGGCAAAATATTGGACGCCCTGTTTAACGGAACGGAACGTTTGTATGCGGCGTCCCTTTCCGTGATGCTCAAACGGAAATGGCGGAGTGCCGTGGCGGTTACCGTTGTTATCGCGGCTTTTGTGTTTTCGATGAACGCCTTCACTTCTATCCCGATGGAACTGGTTCCCAAAAGTGACGGCGGAAAAATTCAGATCGATGTGGAACTGCCACAGGGAAGCGGCCTTGATAAAACCGCCGCCGTTCTTGCGGTAATCGAAGAACGCCTTGCGGAGTATGAGGAAACGCGGACCATCCTTAGCACCCTGGGGAAGATGGGTTCCATGGAGCGGGACGTGAGTGTCGCCCGGATCGAAGTGAACCTGGTTCCCAAAACACAGCGTGTTCAAAGCAACAGCGCCATGGCCGCGATTTTTACAAGAAGCCTTTCGGATATTCCCGGCGCGGATATCCGGGTTATCGCCCCTTCGGAACTGGTGCTGGCCCAGGGCGCGCCGGTAAATCTCAACCTCCGGGGGCCGGACAACCAGGTGTTACAGGAATTGGGGGATCAAATCAAACGGCGTTTACAATCCCTGCCGGGTACGATGAACGTTGCCGTCAGCGCGAAGACGGGAAAAAGCGAACTGGTGTTTGAACCCTACCGCAAACAAATTTCAAGCGACGGCCTTACCGTGCAGGCCGTGGCCCTGGTCCTCCGATCCGCCGTTGACGGCATGGTCGCCACGGTGTACCGCGAAAACGACGGAGAATACGACATCCGGGTCAAGATCGAAGATTCGGGTATCGAGGATATTGAGGACCTCAAAAACATTCCCGTCGTCGGCCCCGCGGGTATTTTCCCCCTTTCCCGTTATGCGGACCTTCATTTTGAAAACGGCTCCAACCGGATCATGCGGGTGAACAAACAGCGGACTGTGGATATTACCGCCGAATTGCTCCCCGGCTATGCCCAGAGCGTTGTTCTTGCCGGTGTTATGAAAGCGGTAGAGGAAACGGAACTTCCCGAAGGGTACAGCGTCACCCAGGCGGGACTTTCCGAAAGCATGGAAGAATCAAACATGAGCATGGCCGTGGTTTTTCTTACCGCCATCCTGCTGGTATATATACTCCTTGCGGCGATTCTTGAAAACCCGCTTCAGCCGCTGTTCATTCTGTCAACCATCCCGCTTTCCCTCATCGGCGTTACCGCCGCCTGCCTCCTTTTCGGCACGGTCCTCAACAATATCGCCATGATTGGGATCGTTATGCTCGTCGGCATCGTGGTGAATAACGCGATTCTGCTCCTTGATCATTACAACCAACTGAGACGGGAAGGGCTTGGCGCGGCGGAAGCCCTGCTCAAGGCCTGCCCCGTAAAGCTCAAGGCGATCCTGATGAGCAATATCGCCATCATCCTGGGCATGATACCCATGGCCCTCGGTATCGGAGAATCCTTGGCGGAAATGCGGCAGCCCATGGGGATCATCGTCTCGGGGGGCATCGTCTCTTCCACAATCTTAACCCTCTGGTTTATCCCGGCCCTTGAACGCCTGGTTACCCGGAGCACAAAAAAACTATCCGGCAAAGGAAACGGCAAATGAAAAAGCGCATAACCATCAGCTTCATTATTGCATATCTCACCGCCTTGAATGTGGCGGCCCTTGAGTATGATCTGTCTTCCTATCTTCGCTTAGTCGAACAAAACAACACCGATATTGCCCTGGCCTACCGGGAAGTCCTGCTTTCCCGTGAACAGGTGAACCAGGCCCGGTCTCCCCTTCTGCCGGGAATCGGCGCGGAGGGGGGCTATACCCGGAACCTCCGGGATATGCCCCGGTCTACCGCAGTGGCTTCCGCCCCCGGCGGCGGGCCGCTTATCTATCAGGATGTGGACTCAAACTATGACAACGAGCTTTCTATCGGTATTGGCGTAACACAAAAACTGTTTGATCCTGCGGCGTGGATGCAGTACCGCCAGACAAAAAAGGCGTTCTCCTTACAGGAACAGGTTTTCGAGAGTACCCGGCAGAACATCCGATCCGCCGCGAAAAAACTCTACGCCCAAACCCAGCTTGCCCTCTCGGTGCTTACCATCCGGGAGGCTTCCGAAGAAACAAGCCGGGAATTGTATCAAAGCGCCGAACGGAAATACCGCGCCGGTGTCGCCACGGAACTTGACCTCCTCATGGCCGAAGTTGACTGGAAACAAAAGGCTGCGGCCTTTACTGAAGCCCGCAGAAACGCCGAAACCGCCCTGCTTACTTTCCGTAATTTTGCCGGAATCCCCCTTTCGCAGGAGATTGCCCTTACCGAAAACAGCGGGCAAGTCCCGGCGCTTCCCGAACCCCGCGCCCTGGACAGCGTCCTGGCAGGACGGGCCGATTACCGCGCCCTGCTTCTCTCCCGGGAACTGACGGATATGGGAAAAAAAGCGGCACTGAGTTCCTTCCTCCCAACCCTTTCCGCCGGGTTTTCCTTTGCCTACGGCGGTATGGGGAACGATTCCTTAACCGGCGATTCCGATTACACCGCCGCGCAATTAACCCTGGGCCTTAGCATCCCTATTTTTGCCGGCGGCTACCGCCTGTCCCGTGTACGGGCGGCGCGGATTGAACAGGAAAAAGCGTCTCTGGCTTTGACGAAAAAGCAGAATGACATAGAAACTGCGCTTATTGAAATCCGGCTCCGGCTTAACGAAGCAGGCGAGCGTATCGAAGCGGCCCGGCTCATCGAAACCGCCGCCCGTCGCGCCCTAAGCCTCTCCCAAACGGCTTTTACCAATGGCCTTGTTACCCAACTTTCCGTTACCGAAGCGGCCAACCGCCTGGATGAGGCAAGCCTCGGTTTACAAAGCGCTGTCTGTGAATACCGCCTGGCCTATTACGATTGGGAAACAGCGTCAGGAAACGCGGAGTAAGGCCGGTATACAAGAAAAA
>JAIRLK010000301.1 GCA_031259515.1 Treponema sp.
AGCCGTAATTTGTGGCTTATTGATGATCCGGAGCATACTTTAACGGATGTTGCCGTTATGTACGAGGATCCTCTGGTTGTTTTCCGGGTAGTGGTGATGGATGTTCCCAAGACCAGCCAGGAAGAACGGCTGGATTTATTCACCAGGCTGTTGGAACTGAATGCCAATGACGTGCTCCACGGCGAGTATGCCCTGGAAGACGATAAAATAGTTTTGATTAACACTCAGGATTATGAAACCATGGACTATGGCGAATTCGGGTCTACCCTGGATGCCTTCAGTTTGGCCCTGGTTCAGCATTATCCCATCCTGTCGAAATACCGAAAGGAAACGGCGGATAAATAAGCGCCGGTTATGCCGGATATATACAGGAGGTCAGGGAATATGGGTATTTTTTCACGATTGAAAACCCTCATTTCTTCCAATGTAAATGATTTAATTAATAAAGCGGAAAAACCTGAAAAGATGCTCAACCAGTTGCTTATTGACATGAATGAGCAGTTGATTGAATCCAAGAAGGCGGTCGCTCTGGCCATTGCGGACGAGAAGAAGCTGGAGCGGGAACTGCAAAATCAGGAAGCCCAGGCCCGTGAATGGGAGCGGAAAGCAATGCTGGCGGTCCAGGCCGGGAAAGACGATCTGGCCAAGGAGGCTCTCCTTCGCAGACAGGAATACGAAAATAACGCGGCGGAATACCGCAAACAATGGGAAGCCCAGAAAGCTTCGGTGGAGAAGCTGAAAGAAGCCCTGCGGGAACTCCAAAATAAAATAGAAGAAGCCCAGAGAAAGAAGAACCTCCTTATTGCCCGGGCAAAACGGGCGGAAGCCCAGCAGAAGATACAATCGACTATTTCCAGCGTATCCGGCAACCGGACGGCCTTTGACGCCTTTGACCGGATGGCCCAAAAGGTTGATCAGATGGAGGCGGAGGCCGAAGCTGCCAAGGAGCTGGAGGATGTCTCCGCCGACGCCAGTCTGGAAAAGCGCTTTGCGGAACTGGAAAAATCAGATGCCTCCGCAGACCGTATGCTTCTGGAACTGAAAGAGAAGATGAAAGCCCTGCCGGATAAAAGTTAAGCCCCTCCGAACTCCCCTGCGGAAGTTTCGAAATGCGTATAAATCCCGTAAACTCTTAGGAGTTTGCGGGATTTTTTGTAAAAGGGCAAAGCCCCCGCGCTTTCTAAGAGCCTGCTGCACGAAGCGCAGCAGGCTCTTGGAAAGCGAAATTTTAAGGATTTTATGTTAATTACTTGTGGATAACTTGTATAGCTATTTCCGGGACATACGCTGCTGTGTATATGTTTGTATACAACGTAGTTTCTGTATTTTAGGGTGATTTTTTAGATCATGTATTTCCTTATACTGTAATGATTTACAGTTCTTAGCCGGGACATTTACCGCTTCTAAAAGGCAAAGTAGAATTTTGGCGCCGGAACGGGATATACACAGTACCAAACACAAGCAATGTCTCATTGTGGATAAAGTGTGGAAAAAATTCCGCTCTTGCAACAGGGGTTTCCCCGTGTTAAACTTACCTGGTGAAAAGTCTTACACGGTTGGCGCTTTTTTTTAGCGTTTGGTTTGCGGTGATTTTACCGGTTGCTTCCGCAATCCGATATCTTCATGGGTGGATAGATGCCGTCCGCCATATTCCCGCCGAAACTATAGAGATTTTCGCTTCATTGATTTCGGCGGGCCAATGGGCGCTTCCTGTAGCCCTGTACGCTTCGGTTTTGCTGACCCTTGCTTATTCCGTTAGGCGGTCCTTCTCCGGCCCTCTGAGTATTCTGTGCGTCTTCCTCTTGTCTGTGGGCTTTACGACCGGGATATTCCTGGGACTGTTCTACGCGGATTCCTCCCTCGCCTTGCCGGGCCAGGCCGCGCCGCCTGCCCTGGGGACCCCGGGACTCATTCTGACCCAAGGAGATACGGCGGTTATTCTGCTGGACGATCCCTTAAATCCCTCAGGTTCCCGGGTAATAGCCGTTCCCAACCGGCCTCTTATGTATCAGAAAGTCCCCGCTGGTCCGGTCCGGTCCGGTTTTACCCTGCCGCTCATCCCTTTCAAGATAGGGGACCCCTATTTCATGACAAGTTTATTCATTGATTTTTCCCTGGCAGCGGGGCAGTTCCGGGACCGGTTGAGCGAGGGGCTTATCCCTTTCGGAATGTACCTGGGCGCCCTCTGCTTTCTCCTGTCTTCCCTTCGCTGCGTCCTGGAACTGACCTCCTGGCCGCTGGCCAATGTTTTTTTGGGTATCCTGGCTTTCCGGGGCGTACTGGTTGCCGGGACTTTTCTCGATTCCGGAGAGGTGCGGCAATTCATCAAAGTATTCCTGAAAGTGGATATTCCTCAAACCATAATTACCCCCCTTGTTTTCTGCGGGGCGGCCTTGCTGGTTATCCTGTATACCGTCCTGGTTAATTTGACCAGAGGCAGGAGGACCGCCCCGTGAAACTCAAAAAACCGGCGCCCCTTTCTATGCCTAAGCTCTTTATTTGTTATATCCTGGCTTCCTTCTTTGTTGTGATGGGCTTTAGGCTGCTTTTTCCCGGTGAGCCGCCGCCCCTCTCCTTCTTTTCCCGTTCCTGGCGGCTTACCCGGGGGCTTCTTGACTGGATCGGTCTTTTTCCAGCCCTGGCTATGTCGGCTATGGCCGTTCCTTTTGGGTTTCTAAATACCGGCAATAATGAGTATTTTCCCCCGTTTTCCCCCCAGTTTTTACATGTCCTCAAAGGACCCTTTGCCGTTGCCATAAGCGCCTCCGTGATTTACGGGATTCTCTGTTTCCTGGTTTACCCTGCGGTCTGGGGTAAGGAGGCGGACATGCGCTTTCGGGGCCGGCTTTTTTCGGACTCTTACTCCCGCGCCCAGTCCCGGGCCGCCGCCGGGAATTGGGTTGACGCAGCCCGGTTCCTTGGGGTATGTGAACAGATTTGGCCTAATAGTCCTGACCTTGAAGATCTGCGGTCCCGGATTTTTGTCGAAATGGATGAATACCGTTTTGGGCATAGGGAAGAGGCGGGGCCTGGCTTTTCGCCTTCCGCCGCCGTTCAGGGAACCGATGCGGAAGGCCGGTGGATGCCGGTAGACGCGGCGGAGGCTTTGGTCCTGGCGGAAACCGCCTTCCTGGAGGAGCGGTATTACGACGCCCATTGGCTGGCTACCCTGGCGGGCCGTCTTGCCCGGACGGGCAGTATAGAAACCGTGGAAGCGGCCCGGACCGCAAGCCGTGCCTGGAACGCCATTGCCTCTCTGGAGCCGAACAGCCGGGAAACACAGGCGGCGCGGCTTTACCGCTTAAAGAATGTAGGCTATGAGGCGCTGGTTGCCCAGGACTGGATACGGGGGTATTACCTCTTTAAGGAACTTGAGGGCTTAACCCCCAAAGATCCGGATGTGATTAATTTTCTGAATGAATGTGAAGGGGGACTGAGGGAAATTGCCTTCTTCATTGATGAATTTGAAATGAGTTTAGGCGAAATTCTGAGCGGCGCGATTTTTTCCATACCCCGCCGGACCGCTTCCGGCGTGTCCTGCGGCCGTATGATCCTGCAAGTCCGGTCTTTGGCGGCCTCTGCGGATTATTCCTTCGGAATAGGCGTAGACCTTTTGGTGTTTAACAAGTCCGGGGAGCTTGAAAACTGTGTTGAAGCTCAGTACGCTAAAATCCTGCCCAGAACCCTGGGGGGACGGAAACAGACCCTTATCCAGATGCGGGCCCTGGATCGAACGAACAAAAACTGGCGGTGGGAACCCGTATGGGCCGGGCCCGGTAAGCCCGGTTCCATACGATATGACGACGGCCTGGAGTTGGGGGATGCTCAGGTACTGCTGGACATGCCTTATGAGGATTTCCTGCTGTCTACCCGTGTCCGCCGGGGGGTGGACAATTTTTTCATCAGTGAACTTTTTACCGCCGAAAAAGCCTTGGGCGCTTACGGCTATGTGTCCCAGGTATTCGCGGCGGAGATACTGAGCCGTTTTGCCGAGCCGGCCTACTTCCTGGCCCTGATGATTCTGATTCTCACTATGGGCTGGCGTTACCGCGCCCGCAAGCGGCTCCGGTACCGGAGTCTTCCCATGCTCTTTATTCTCCCCCTGGTCTTCGCTGGGGCGGTACGCATCTACCAGGCCGCCATGAACATCCTGGGGATCTGGCTCATTCTCTCCCTGTCCCTTATTCCGGCTCTGGCCGTTACCTTTGCCGGCGCTTTTTTACTTTTTAGCGTGTTTCTCCTCTGCCTTGCCTATCGGCATGACTGAAACTACCCGCCGTATCGTTGAATGTCTCCGCGCAGTCCCTCCGGGCCGCGTCGCCTGTTACCGGGACGTGGCCCGGGCGGCGGGTCTCCCCAACGGAGCGCGTCAGGTTGTCCGGGTCCTGCACTCCCTATCCGAGTCCTATTCGCTCCCCTGGCATCGCATCATCCGCGCCGACGGCTCCATAGCCCTGGAAAGCGGTCACGGCGGGGAAGCGCAGATCGCCCTGTTGCGAGCCGAAGGGGTCGCGGTTTCAAAGGCCGGACGGGTAGACATGGCGCAGTATGATTTTTTTTCGGGAGGCCCGGGGGGCTTTGGGCCCCTGGGGACACGTCCCCTTTAAGCAGACAAAAAACAAAAGAGGTCTACAGATTACGCGGATTACCCGGATTTTTTGTACGAAAACTTCTCTTAAACCGGTGAAAATCTGTGTCGAATGTTAGTTCACAATCCATGGACAAGAATTTTTAATGGGCTGACGGGGGGAGACTTCCCCTCCTTAACCTGCTATACTCTTACATTGATATGACATCGTTAGCTACATTTACCGTTCATACGACCCGTAAGAATGAATGGCTCAATATCTCTGGCGACGTGAGGAAGATCGTCGCGGCTTCCGGCGTGGGCGAGGGGATCTGCGTAGTTTTTGTACCTCATACCACGGCGGCGGTAACGGTGAACGAAAACGCCGACCCCGATGTGCCGCGGGATGTACTCCTGGCGCTGGACGCCATCTCCCCGGATCGCCGGGAATTTCACCATAGCGAAGGGAATTCCGCCGCCCATACCAAGACGAGCCTGGTCGGTCCGTCGATTACCCTCATCGTAACCGGCGGCGCCTTGCTTTTGGGAACCTGGCAGGGAATCTGGTTCAACGAATACGACGGCCCCCGAACCCGTAAGGTCCACGTCCGGGTACTGGGAGAAGCGATATGAACGCCGTATCAAAGAGCCTGAAGATGAAGTACCTTTACGAGACTCATTTGCATACGGTTCAGGGGAGCGCCTGTGGAAGCGCCAGGGGACGGGACTATATACGGCGCTACAAAGACATGGGCTATACCGGCATTATCGTGACGGATCATTTCTTCAACGGCAACACGGCCATAGACCGGTATCTGCCCTGGAAGCGGTGGGTCGAGGGGCATTGCCGCGGCTATGAGGAAGCCCGCCAAGAAGGGGAAAAGATAGGCCTTGATGTCTTCTTTGGCTGGGAAGAGACCTTTGACGACGACGATTACCTGGTTTACGGCCTGGGGAAGGAATGGCTCCTGGAACACCCCGAAGTTGTCCATTGGACCGTTTCCCGACAGTACGAAGAGGTCCATAAGTACGGCGGCTGTGTGGTTCAGGCCCATCCTTTTCGGGACGGGGCGTACATTTCCCATATATATCTTTCCCCCCGCTGGGTAGACGCCGTAGAAGCGGCCAACGGCGGCAATGATCGGTCCTTCGACGCCCTGGCCATGAGCTATGCGAAGGCCCTGAATCTTCCGGTTACCGCCGGTTCGGACATCCATGGCTGCGGCCAGCTTGAGAACGGCCCGATCTTCGGGGTTTATCTGGACAAAAAGATGGAAACCCTTCAGGACTATGTTCAGGCCATACGGGAAAACGCTATCGCCGGGTTGCAGGCCCCCGAAGACCGCTGCCTGTTACGCGGGGACGAAGACATTCCCGGACAGGTATATATCCGGGAAGAGGAGGACTGCGTAAGGCGGCTGCGTTTGGGAGAGTATGCTGCCGGAGACTTTAGCGCCTTGGCCGCCGGGCGCCCAAAAACGCCTTAAACCGCAATAGCGGCGCCAATAGGAACGGGGTGGTGAGGGAGCGTATGCTGTTGGTGGAGTCCCATTGCGTTTTGACAAATTGCCCGGAACCTCTTGACATTATCATTTCGATTCGCTAGAGTTTTAATACAAACCGGGGGTGTAGCTCAGTTGGCTAGAGCGTTTGAATGGCATTCAAAAGGTCAGGGGTTCAATTCCCCTTACCTCCAAAAGGTTTAGAAAATAAAATTTAATAAAGTACATCAATTAATATAATGGTTCAGGGTGATAATGGCTCAAAATGATATTTTCCCAGAGGCGGTAGACCCCGAACTTGCCGCGTTGCTCAATGCCAGTAAGGAATATTTGGCCTCTCAAGACGAAAAAACGTCCTTTAGTTTTGTTCCTTCTTTAAATGGAGTTGATAACGTTGAATTGGTGGAAGATGGTGAGGAAGGGAAACGCGGGGAACCTAAGTCCGCCGCCGTAGAATCCGCCTTCCCCAGTATAACCAAACGGCTTGAAGATGCCCCCCATAAGGTTTTTTCCGATCCTAATTACTATAAAGCCGCCTTGTCCGAGGAGGGGGATAAAGCCCAGCGGGTACATGCGAGTCTTCAAAAATATATCCACTGTACGGATGTCAAGGACAAAGGGGTATTTCGCCAGCAGGTGACCACAGCGTACTGGGATTTCCTTTCCGGGGTAGCCAGGAAGGCTGCGGGACGGATTCCGGAGCCAAAGAAATTCCTGCTTCGTTTTGGGGTTCTTCATCCTGTCTTCTTAAAACCGGATGCGTTGGTCTTTTTGTCCAAAATTGTGGTGGATAACGAGTATTCCGTACCGGTGTATTACCTGGATGAGTGGTTTAAAGCTGTGGGGACCGGGACTGTCCAGAATTCCTCGACCAATGAAGTGCAGCCCGCTCAGAGCAATGCCAGTATCCGCTTTCAGCGGCTTTTAAAACAGGCTGCGAGGAAACGGGACAGCGCACGGGGACTCCTTATCGCTAAGAGCGGGGAACGGCAAAGTCTGGAGAATGTTTTGATGGGATCCATAAGAACCGTCGTAGAGCACAGCCCTCTGCCTGATATTTCGGAGGTGAACGCCTGTTATACCGATTCCCAAAAGCGGATGTTTGGGGAGATGCAGGAATTGATAAAGCGGCTTCTGAAAATCGACCAGGACATGAATTCTTTTTTAGGGGATTGCCGCCAGGCCGACAGAGATGCTTTCTCTCTCAGAAAAAAGGTGGAAGAGGAGGGGGGGACTGCGGAAGTGGATGTTCAGGCAGTGGACACGGAATTCGAGACCATACGGCAGATGGCCAAAATGACCATAGGCCGCCAGGGGAATCACTTTCCCGTATTGACCTCCGAATATTTCCGGTGCGGCCCTAACGACATGGCCACCCGGGAAAACGTGATTGCCCAGCTTGCCTGGATAGAGAGTATAGACCCGGAAGCCTTCTGCCGGGTCTATAAGAACCAGCTCAACCGCATCGTTCCCCTGGTGATTCTGCTGCCGACCTACGGCGATACCGGGATATGTTGGGAACCCTTTGATCGGTACAACCGGGCAACTAGTCCAGGCCGCATCGCCGTGCCTATGTATCCCAAAAGCCTGCTCATCGCCCTGCTTTCCGCAGTGGCGGATCTCCGCTGGCAGGTAGCCAAGGAAAAATCTTCGTTTTACTGGATGGAAGAGGGCCTTACGGGGAATTATTATCAATGGTTTAGCGCCCAGAAACTCAAGGGGGATGTAAAAGAATACTTTATTCAGGATTACATCACCTGGATGACCAAAGAAAGCGGTGGAACCCAAAAGCTTGACAAGGAAATCAGGGGAATTTTCTGGCGGTATCTGCCCTTTGCCCAACCGGTAAAGGAAAAGCTCAAGACCCGCAGTTTTATCTACCAGGAACTGTACCAGCGGGACATCAACCGTTCCCGGTCAGACGGGTATTAATCCCGTCCGGCAGGCTTAGTCCCTTCGTACCGGCCGTCTGCGGCCCCCGAAGATGGGGTCAAAGTGCTTCTCTATATTCACCTTTTTCATGAATACTTTAAGGATGATCCGGTATACGGCAAACGAAATGGCGATGGCGCCTATAAAAATAACCGGAATCGCCCAGGCGGCGGCCTTAGCCAGCGCCGATTCCGGCAGCCCGGGCATGATGACAAACGTAAAAAGAAGCAACAATGCCATAAATGCGGCTACGGTAAGCAGGATGTTAAAGGCCGTCGCGGCCAGAATGAAAAACAAGGTATTGGTTTTTTTACTCACGGTTGACCTCCAGGGCTTTGTTTTGACGCAAACACTACGGTAAACAGGAACAGAAAGACGCTTATCACCACGCTGGCATCGGCAATGTTGAAGGTCGGCCACCGGTCAAATCCGAAAAGGCCATAAAATTTCACGCTGATAAAGTCAACCACTCCGCCGGGGCGGAATATCCGGTCTATGAGGTTGCCTGCCCCGCCGCCTATGATCCCCGCAACGGCCCAGCGCTGTAAAGTGTTCAATTCACGGGAGGTAAAATAGTACCAGAGGAGGAAGCCGAAGACCGCTAGGGGCAGGACAATGAAAAAGATGGTCTTGAGATGTTCCGGCAGATTATAGCCCAGGCTGAAAGCGATTGCCTTGTTACGGACATGGATAATCCACAGCACATCGTTGTTGAATACATCCTTGATGAACACGCCGTCCTGGGGCCAATGCCGTACTATAAACGATTTAACCGCCTGATCCGCCAGGATCAAAAGGCCGCTCAATATGAAAGGCAGGGTATGCCCTTTGTCTATGGACATTATTCACCGCTCCGTATCATAAACATTAAAGTATACATTCTTAATTCTCCTTATAAGCCAGTGGGTACGTCGATGAATTCAACATCCACGTTCAGTTCGGTTGCGCACTTTTCCATAACCCGGCGTACCCCCCATACCTCGGTGGAATAGTGCCCTCCGGCTATCATGTTGATACCGCTCTCCAGAATCTGATGGTAAACGCTATGGGAGGCTTCTCCGGTAACATAGAGATCTACTCCCTCCTCTATGGCCTGGGCCGCTTCCCCGGCGGCCCCGCCGGAAATCACCGCAGCGGTCCGGCACTCTGTCTTTCCAAAGGGGAACACCCCCAAAGGCGGCCTGTCCGCGAAAGAGATCCGTTTTACCGCCGCTTCCACCGTAAGAGGCGCGGCCAGCGTTCCTTTATAACCTATCTTGCGGCCATGGTATACGCCGAAAGGTTCCAGGTTTTCAATGCCTAAAAGTTCCGCCAGGGCCGCATTGTTTCCCACTTCCGGATGCTGATCCAGCGGCAGGTGTACCGCGTAAAGGGCCAGGTTCCGGTCCAACAGGACCCGCAGTCGCTCCCGGTGGCCTCCGGTAACCCGCAGGGGAGCGCCCCAAAAAAGCCCGTGATGTACAAAAAGCAACCCCGCTCCGGCGGCGGCGGCCCGCTTAAACGTCTCCAGGTTCGCGTCCACAGCAAAGGCGAGTTTCCCGAACTCGGCCCCGTCGTTGTCTACCTGCAAGCCGTTGAGGGAAGAATCAATAGAAGCAAAACTTTCAATCGCCAGAAGATTGCGGAAAAAGGTATCCACCAGATGGGTTTTCATAGGCTACAGTATAGACCCCTTCTTCAGAGAATTCCAGCCGTTGTTGGTTTCAATATGAAAGTTTTGAGGACTAAGCGGTATCCGGGACAGGACAGGCGCCGTTCCTTCCGCTCCGAGGGCCAGGATTGCGGAGGCGAAATTGGTCATCAGCGCGGCCGTTTCCTCCGGTCCGTGGGCTCCCCGGCTCAAGCTCTGGCTCCACTTGCTGCCGGGCCGGAAAACCCGGTAGAGGGGGTATTTTTCCGGTATGTCGGAATAGTCCAGAGGGCCCGCGCCGGCGGCGGCCGCCAGTATAGTCGGCATCTTGGTGCTGTGCAACACCTTGAGTATAGTTGCGTACCGGTCATTCCGGTGGCGGGATTCCATGGCCCGGTCGGAAAGGATGAAGCAGACCGGTACAGCCGGATGGGGAACTTCCCCTATGCCGGAGATTCTTCGAGGCAACAAAGCCACCGCCCGGCTACGGATACGCAGCCAGAGGGCTATGAACCGGTTATCGTGGGGAGGCGGGACGGGCGGCGTCTCCTCACGGAGGACCGAAAGGAGGGGGCTTTCTACCGCGATAAGGCCCTTTACCGCTGGGTACTGCGCGGCAAAGTCCGGGGATCCAGCCAGTTCCAGAAGCGCCGCGCCTCCGGCATCGTATCCTGCCAGAAACACCGTCGGCCGATCCGATCCGGCCAGGGCATCCGCTATAACCGCATCAGGCGTCCCGGAAGCCGCCGGCGGCGTATTTTGTCTGAGAAAACCCAGCAGGAATTGGATATCCCGCCGCCGCTCCTCTTCCAGAGAGCGGCCAATTTCATTCGAGGCCACTGTAGCTCGTCCCCGGCTTTCCGCCCTGAACAGCCGCGCCCGCCGGTTTGGGGGAAGCGGGTATTTTTCCCCCCTGGGCCCTACCGCCGGTGAATCGAAACCCCGTCTGGAATAGGCGACCGTCGTGAACCCCGCGTCCCGGAGTTTCCCGCAGAGCACGTCAATGGCCGGGACCGACCCGTTGAGCGGCGGGATCAGGACCAGGATGGGCTTTTGCCTCTTGCCTTGCGGGACATTTCCCTCGTCGTCATAAGCGCCGTAAATCCGCAGGAAAAGCTCCACACCCCGCTCCTCGTCCCAGATCACGGCGGAGGTAACCCCCGCTTCAAGCAGGGCCGAATCCGAGACAGGGGCGAAAAATACGGCCAGCCCCAGAACCGGGAGGAGCAGAAAGGGCATGAGCGCCTGAAAAACCGGGCCGTGCTCTTTAAAGCCGGTGTTCCGTGAACGGGTCAGCAGGGAAACCAGGACCGGCATGTTGAAAAAGGCGCAGGCAATTCCGTAAATCAACAGGGGAATACATTCCGGGCGAAAACCATAGGCCGGGAAAAGGGCGATAATTACCCCCAAAGCCAGAACCGGGAGCCATGCCAGACCTTCCAGGTTCCGTAACTTCCTGATAAAGAGCCGGCTTAATGAAACCGCGATAAAAAATCCTGCCGTTAGTTCCGGGATAATAATTTCCTGCATGTCATACCTGTTTGCAGGGGAGTATAGCGTATTGTCTTAGTATCTACAATATGACCCGCAGTCCGTATTTCGTTCGAAAGTCCTTGCGTGAATGAAGAAAAATTAATAAACTAAGAGCCTGTTGCAAATTTCAGTTTATAAATAGTGTAAAGGCAGGAGTCTATGGCGGCTGTGCAGGAGCTGATTGTTGACGAGGCAAAAATAAAAAAAGCCGTACAATCGGGCATTCCATTAACGATAACCACATTCACGCTTCCCCACGAGGTCGAAGTATATATCGAGAAAGTCTTAACCCTGTTTTTAAGGCAGGTTAATCAGGAAAATTTGAGGGATTACATCGTCTACTGTGTCCAGGAATTGGCGGTAAACGCCAAAAAAGCCAATACCAAGCGGGTTTATTTTATTGAACGCGGCCTGGATATGAACAATTCCAAGGATTACAAAGAGGGGATAGCCAACTTTAAGCAGGATACCCTGAACAATCTGGGCTATTACCTTAAACTTCAAAAGGAACGGGGCCTGTATATCAAATTTATTCTCCAAAATAAGAAGAACACCGTTTATCTGGAAGTACGCAACAATGTGGAGATCACCAAAACCGAACTTATCCGCATCCATGACAAACTAGCCCGTTCGCGGCAGTACAACAGCCTGGAAGACGCCCTTTCCCAGGTCCTGGACGATTCCGAAGGCGCCGGCCTGGGCCTGGTGATCATGGTCCTGATGCTGAAGAAAATGGGCCTGGATGAAGACAATTTCGATATTTTGGGAAACGGCAAAGAAACCGTGGCCCGTATCGTCATTCCTCTTGAACAGACCCGGGTTGAAAGTTTGGAAACCCTGGCCTCTAAAATAGTAGAGAACGTGAATTCTCTGCCCCAATTTCCGGACAATATCATTGCCGTTCAGCGCCTCATCAATGATCCCCGGTCAGAAATGACCGACATCGCCCGCAAGATCTCTATGGACCCCGCCCTGACTGCCGATCTCCTGAAGATCGTAAACTCCGCCCAGTACATGGCCGCCAAAAAAGTGGACAGCATCTCCGAAGCCGTCAAAATGGTAGGTATGCGGGGCCTTAAGAACCTCCTCTATTCTTACGGTACCCAAAAACTTCTGGGTGATGACACTCTGGACAAGAAACAGCTTTGGGAGCATTCGTATAAGACCGCTTTCTATGCCTATAATCTGGTAAAGAATTTCCAAAAAGACCGGAACCTTCTGGAGGACGCCTATGTCGCCGGCATCCTGCATGACATGGGGAAAATCATCTTTTCGAATGTCCACCCTGACTTGCTTGCCCAAATCAAAAATTTTTGCGCAGCGAAAAACCTGCCCCCCTCGACATTCGAGGACATGGCCGCCGGCATGAATCACGCCGAAATCGGCGCCCTGGTGTCGGAGAAATGGAACTTCCCTGAATGTCTTATCTGCGCCATTCGCTTCCACCACGATCCCCTGGCCTGCCCTCCCGAACACCTGGCGCTTGTAGAGACCGTGTACCTGGCGAATATTTTCTGCGAATATGAAAAGGGTGGCGTGTCCTTTGACCAGATAGACGATGAAGTCCTGGGACACTTCGGCGTCTCCAGCAAAAAGCAGATCGACATCCTCCTGGACCGCCTGTCCGTAGGCTTTAAACGGGAAGGGAGCTAAGGGCCCACACGATAACACAACCGAAACGACTCAGGGGAATGGCAAAGGCATCAACACGTCGGGTATTGTACACATTGCGGATCGTTTCCTGTGTTTTTTTGCGGAGTTCCTTGCCCCCTCAACGGTAAATCACTTGGGAAACCCGAAAATGGGGATGCCGTCGCAAATGCAAATGATGGCAATGTTCTAAAGTTATTGGATCAAACATAGTCTCCCAAAAAACCAGACAGTTATGGTAAAGGCGGCAACGATCTTATGCATCTGTTTTGCCTTTAACAGGTGTTTGGGCGGGCACATAAGGGCTTTGCGAAACAAAGACCGCCCGCCCAAATGTGCCCGCAATGATCCGTGAGAGCGCAGCGACCTAGACGAAGGGAGGGCCGGGGGGCCTTTAGACCCCGATGCGGTTACCGTTCTGTTATGCGCAGCACCCCCGTACTTTATTATTTCTTAATATTATATTCATAATATCACATGCTTTTATAATTGTTATTCAAAGAAATATTTTATCCTATTACCATGCATTAATTATTATTTGTACAATATATAAATATATAATACACCGCTACTTAAAAAATAAATTTCAAAAACTGTATCCGCCTTATTCTTGAAATGCTTTTTAAGTAACACCACAATCTTTTATGTATAAAATGTTTTACACATATTGATACGCAAAAAATGCGGCGGGGTCTGGGGCGCAGCCCCTGTCCCCGCCGTCAGAGCCAATAAACTTTTTCTTACGGAATAATCGCCGACACTACCGTACCCCAAGATCCACGCTCTCCTTTTTGGTTTTCGTAACGGGCGCAAAAATAAGCCGTCATGCCGGATTCGGCAGCGTCAAAATCTACCAGTTCCTTTTTCCGGCGGGTAAAGCGCTGTCCGGCGTAGCCGGACAGCTCGGAGTTTTGCCATGCAAAACTCCACGGATTGGTTGTGTGGAGTTTGCGCATAGCGCAAACTCCTAAGCCGGAAAGCGGCTCCTTCATCAGATAATGCTTGACGCTTGCCGCCTGTTCCAGTGTCGCCCCCGCCTTGCGGCATAATACCCCGGTACAGGGCGTAGCCGTAGTCACCCCGGCTGTCCGGCGGTTCCGTGCCGGGGAGGGGCGCAAGGTGAACCATCAGCACATGGGGGCCGCCGGGATAGGTAATAGTCAACGCTGGCTGTCCGGTGGGCGGGGGAACCGGAGTGTGGGTCTCATCGGGTAGGGGTAAAAGCAGCGTGGGCAAATCCGCTAACGTTAGGGGCGGTATCAGCAAAAAATGCTTCTTGATAAAGCGGGCTTCGGTTTCCATCTCCTTGAAAGCCTCGTTGCTCGCCACACCCAACCACGCCGTCCGCTCCCCGCTTTTCACTATCGCCAGTATAGTTTTGGCGTTTGTGTCGGCGGCGGTCAAACTGGCAACATTAGCCGGGGGAATGTTCCATACCGGCGCTTTGGTCTGGAACCCCTGAAGCCAGGTGTCCACCATGTGAAGTTGTTCATCCCTTGAACGGGGATACCAGTCTCTACTCATAAATACCTCCAAATTTTGTCTAAAAACGCCTCAAAAGGGCGAATTGGGCTTTTTTTGCCGTGCATTGCCGTCCTCTAAACTTGCAGAGGCTTCCCCTGGGCTTGCGGGGCTTCCCCCGAAACTTATGAGGCTGTCCCCCGGACTTGCGTTGCTGTCCCCGGAACCTGCGGGGCTCCCTCCGGGCTTGCGGGACTTCCCCTGAAACTTATGGGGCTGTCCCCCGGACTTGCGTTGCCGCCCCCGGAACCTGCGGGGCTTCCCCCGGAAAAGCCGGAAAACGCTCCCGCTTTCCGAAAATGTCCTCAAAAATCATAGCGTCAACCACTTTTGCGCTTCCACGTTACTGACTGCGCTACAGCCGTCTGTTCACATCCTGATGCGGCGGAGAGCCGAAAAGACGCTTGTATTCACGGTTAAACTGGGTAACGCTTTCATACCCAACGGCAAACGCGGCGCGGCTTGCGTCTTCGCCTTTTGCCACCATTAACTTTTGCGCCTCAAGAAGCCGGAGACGTTTCTGAAATTGTAACGGGCTGATACTCGTTACCTGCCGGAAATAACGATTGAACGTGGAAAGGGACATATGCGCTTTATGCGCCAGTTCACCGGCGGAAAAAGGCTCGGCGTAGTTTTCCCGCAGCCATGAAATAGCCTCCGCAATCCGGCTGCCATGGTTCCGCTGGCGCCAAAGGCGCGCAGAATGCCTCCCTGAGGGCCGACCAACACACGGTAGTGAATCTCCCGAATAATCATCGGCGCAAGTATCAAAGTCTGTTCAGGATTTTCTGTTGTTTCGGCTAAACGCCCGAACGCGCCCAGCACATCGGGCCGGGTTTTTGCAAGCGACACCGCCGTATAGGGGTCATCCTTACCGGAGGCGTTTCCGATTTCGGCCAGCAACCGGGCTATAATATGCCTGTCCAGAAAGAGCGAAAGCGACAGAAAAGGCTTTTCCTTTGAGGCTTTCGTTACCATAGTTAGTCCCGGCATATCGACACAGGAAATAAGACAATAGTCCTCGCCGTATTGATGTTCCTCGCTGCCGATTATAGAAAGCTTGGCTCCCTGAATTACCACCGCAATAACCGGGCTGTGAACACAGCTCTCCCTTTCGTTGATAGTATCCCGCCTGAAAAACGTAAGACCCGGAACGGAAGACGTAAAATCCCCGGCTGTCGGAAGGGCGCGTAAAATTTTTTTCCTTTAGAAGCCGCTTTGCCCGTTCAACATCAGAATCGTGCATACCTCCCAGCATACTATTAATTGATGAGTATGTATAGCCGTGGAAGCCCCTTTTCCAACGCCAGCGATTGAAAGCCGGTCTCTGGAGATTCAAGTTCCGGTACTATGGCCTGTTCACACTACATGGAATCAAAGAACAAACGGCGATAAGACAAAAGGCAAGATAGATTAGGCTGTTCCAAAACGCGCCTTATGGCGTCAGTTTTGGAACAGCTTCTTACCCCTGGAGAAAATTGGATACGCCGCAACTGCTAAACCCATAAAGAATTAGCAATTTTCTCCAAAAGCCTGTTCCAAAACTAACCCAAACGCAGTTCGCGTTTTGGAACAGGCTCAGATAAATGTGGAAAACATCATATCCAGCTTGTCATACCTTGTCCCTATCCGCCGAAACTCTTTTAACCGCCGAAACATCCGCTCCACTTCATTCCTCTGCTTATACAGGCCCTCTACATATTCCAAGGGATGCTTCCGGTTCTTCTTCGGCGGCGCCCCCGGACTACACCCCCACTCAAACGCAAGCGTCCGGGTCTCCCCGTCCTCATACGCCCGGTCCATTAGGAATTGTTCATAAACAACATGCACAGCATTTTGTTTTAATTGCTTACGCAATTAGGAAATAAC
>JAIRLK010000321.1 GCA_031259515.1 Treponema sp.
GGGAGACGGTACGGCTTTTAAGATAGCCGAGGAACTCCGTCAGGCTTGTCCGGCCTTTGGTACAGGAAAAATTGGGGAAAAAATGAAAGAAGGCGGCGTTGACGTTGATAATCAGCCGGCCAGCGTTGACCGTCATTACCGCGTCGGTCAGATGTTCTATGATGGCATCCTGCCCCAGGTGGACCCATTCAAGCTGGCTGAAGCGCATAAAATACCAATAGAGTACGATGAGCATGAAGGTGATGGCCGCATAAAAGAAATCGAACTCCGGGAAAAAGCCCATCCACCAGAGTATCTTGCAGATTATAGGCAGCAGGACAATCCCGACAAAGATGACGCTGTGGATTGATCCCCTGTGGTTGGTACGGATAAAATGGATGATAGTAAAAATATTACTGAAAAAGGTAAAACCGAACATGTAGAGGAAGTTTATAAAATAGAGGACGCCGGGCGTGAAGGTCAGCCTCTGGGTTTTTCCTATGGGAACAAAGGCAATGCCCGATACATACAGGGCCGGATCGATGAACACCAGCGCCGAAATAGCAACTGGGATTACAAACATCCCAATACGGCCCGGCAATTTCCGTATGGGCCGGCCTGAATACGCAAAGGCCAGCAGGGATACGCAGGGGCCGATAAAGTTACCCGAACAATACTGCACCTTATACGCAGCCAGGGCCGCTTCAAGGGTTCCGGCGGTTACTTCCAGGTAATACCCAATAACATCAACGGAGATCAGCATAGCAAGGAAGCCCAAATACACCATATTGGGCTGCCCCCAGTTTGCCATAATTACAATCAATATGAAGATACTGATTATTACATTAGCGCCGGAGATGATCTGTATCAACAACTGGCTCATAACGATACCCTCCGAATGTTACAGCCGCTCAATTGGGAAGATAGTATCCATAAAATCGTCAATTTAGGTATTTCTCGGATTTTTCAGGGTCAAACCTTCATTATAATTAGGAGGAGTGTATCATAAAGTTGTTTTTCCCACAATCTTTTTTTAAGCTCCTGCGGCTAAAGGCGGTTTCAGCCTCCCAAAAGGCTTGCCAGCAGGGGAATGGCGATGAAATTCCCTATGGCGCCGCCCAGGGAAGACAGAAAAAACACCAGGAGCGCTTTGGTGATGCGGTTCCGGTATATACCTTTAAGGCTGCCGATGTCTTCCGAGATGGTCTGGGTGTCTATGACACGGGGTTTCCGTATGGAGGCTTCCACGACGCCGGAAAAAAGCCCTACCCCGATAAAGGGATTGATAGTGGCGATGGGCGCTCCCACAAAGGAAACCAGGATGGACAGGGGATGCCCCAGGGCGAGAAGGGTTCCCAACGCGGCCAGGGAGCCGTTGAGCAGGATCCAGCGGAAGAGCATCTCCAGGCTTACCCCCGCGCCGGCCCGGAAAAAGCCAAGAACAATGAGCGCGGCGATGAGAGCGGGGAAGACCCAGCCGGCGGCCCTGGACAAAACCGACGCCTGGGGAATGGCGTCCAGGCCGGATACATCGGAACTCTCCTTACCGCAGGCGATCCGCTCCAAGTGGTCCCGGATGCCCATAAGGTGGCCCGCCCCAACCACGGCTATCTGCTTGCCGCCGGTTTGGGCCCCGCTTTCCCAGATTTTAGCCGCAAGGTACTGGTCCCGTTCATCAATCAGGGTCTCCTTTACCCGGGGCAGGTAGCCGGCCAGCTCCGCCATCATGCCGTCCAGCTCATTACGGTTCTTCAGTTGTTCAATCTCCTTTTCGTTGAACTTTTCCGTGGTAAAGGCGCTGGACAGGAGGGAAGAGAGGAGTTTGCACTTGCTCCACAGGCCGCAACGGTTCCAGGCCCTACGGAGGGTGATTTGCACCTCCCGGTCGCAGAGGGAGTAGGGTATTCCCAGGTCTCCGGCGGTTTCCACCGCGATCTTCATCTCTTCCCCGGGTTTTACCCCCAGCTCTTGCCCCATGCGCCGCTGAAAACCGGCGAGAACCAGATTCGCCATCAGAAGGAAACCCTTCCCTTCCTTAAACACCTTGATTACATCCAGCCGTTCCCAGTTTTCCTGCCGGATGATGGAGGCGTAGCGGCCGCCGTCAAGTTCAACGCAAACCATGCCGGGCTTTTCGTCCCTGATGGTGCGTTCCACTTCAGCTATACTGTCCCGGGATATATGGGCGGTTCCAATAAGGAGTATCTCCCGTCCGGGGAATTTGAGGGTCATGCGGGTATCGTTCATGGGTTCTCCTGTTCTTTAGCGGCGGCGTTTAAAAAGCGTTGAAACAGCCCTTCTTCGTTGATCACCGCCTCGGTATCTATGAGGCCGCCGGCCATATAATCGTGCCCGCCGCCGGATCCCAGGTCTTTCAAGGCTTCCTGGACAATACGGGCGGCGGAAATACGCGGGTCCCTGCTGCGGACCGAAACATGGCGGGTTTCCCCCTCGGTTTCGATGATGATGGTTACCTGGATTTCCCGAAACCGCAGGAAAAAATCGGCCAGAATTGAGATGACTTCCTGGGAAGCATCCATGTTGATTACTGAGAAAAAGATATTGTTCTTAATTCTGGAATTGGCCATTACCGTTTTAAGGGAAGGAAGGTCCCGGATGGAGAGGGATGTTTTAAGCGCCTCCGCGCAGAATTCCCAGTCGGCTTGGAAAAAGAACCGGTACAGGGCGTCCAGGTCCAGCCTGCTCACCCGGCGGGTAAGAAAATCAGTGTCCATCTCTATGCCCATGAGCAGGGCGGTGACGACGTTCTTTTCCGGTAAAAGGCCCATCTCTTCCCAGTACCGGGCAACCAGGGCGGAGCAGGACCCGGAATTGACATCTATGTCTGTAAACGGGCAGTCCGGGACCGCAGCGTTGCCGTGGTGATCCACCACACCCAAGAGGAAGTTCGTAACCGGCCGGGCGTTGGTATTGGCGGGGTTCCCGTCTACCACGATGCAGGGACACTTAGCCAGGTCTCCTTCGGCCACGGTCTTTACCCGTTTGAGGTCTATCCCCAATACGGAAAGCATGGTCTTGAGGGAGTGGCTGCGTATCACCCCCCGGTAGAGCAGACGGACATCGTATCCTTTAAGACGAAGGAGTTCCCCCAAGCCAAAGGCCGAAGCCGCCGCGTCATGGTCGGGAAAGTCGTGGGTTTGAATCACCACGGTCTTCGGTCCCCCCAGCAGGGAAAGCAGCCGGGCAAAGCCGGCGGCATGGCAAGCCTCAGTTGACATTCAAATTCCGCTCTTTCAGGGTCCACTCATTTATCCGCCACTCCAAAGTACCGGGCCTGCCTATCTCCTTTACCTGAAGGTAATACCGGTCCGCCAGGCTCCGGTTGTTGCGGACATCGTAGTACAAGGCCAGGTAAAACAGCATCTGTTGCTTGCTATCCGGATTCTTCTCCCGATCAATCCGGATGGCCGCATCGTTGTCCCCGGCAAGGTCGTAGTAGAGGCGCATCACATACCATTCCAAGGTTTCCCGCTGTAACCGCCTAAGGGCGGTTTGCAGAAATTGTTTGGTATCCTGCGCCTTTCCCGCCCGTATCCCGTTGGCCGCCGCAAGGAGGGCATAGTTGGTTTCCTGGGGGGCCGCCTTGTAGGCCTCCTGAAAGGCGTCTCTGGCCCCCTCCCAGGCGCCCCGCCTCATCCTCAGCATCCCCAGGCCCTCAAAGGCAAAATAGTAGGCCGGTTTAAGCCGGGTTATGGCCAGATAATCCTGTTCCGCCCCGGCATAATTCCCTAAATCGTCTTTGATGCCGGCGCTGTACACATAGGCCAGAAAGTTATTCGGCTCCAGTTTGATGGCCCGCTGGAATTCTTCCAAGGCTTCAGGTTTCCGGCCCAGGTCCAGCAGGACATTTCCCCGGTCGCAGCTTACCCAATAGCTGTCCGGGGCTATGATTTTGGCGGCGTCCAGATCCGCCAGGGCATGGGGCAGGGCTCCCGCCTCCCGGTAGAGCCTGGCCCGGTCACTCAGGGGGGCTGCCCACTGGGGATAGAGGGCTATCGCCTTGTTCAGGAGGGCCTCCGCATTTTGAGGATCCCGCTGATACCGGTACACCCCCGCCCGCCCAACAAGGGCCTCCCTGTTTTGGGGGTCCGCTTCCAGGGCCTGGTCAAAGCAGCTTGCGGCGTTCCGGTATGACCGGTTTCCCAGGAATACCATCCCCAAGGCGGTTAAGGCGTCCACATGATTGGGCTGGTTTTTAATGATCCGTTCCAGAAGCTGCCGCTGTTCCCGCACCTTCCCTTCGGCGCTCTCAATGGTGGAAAGCACAAACAGGGCATCCGGGTTTTCGGCGTCTTGAGCAAGAATGTCCTGAACCACTGCCCGTCCGTCCTTGGTTTTTCCTGCGGAAAGCAGGACCGATGCTTTTAACAGTTGAATCCCCGGAGATTCCCGCTCCATTTCATCAATCTCGTCGAAAAGAGCTATGGCTCCGTCATAATCATTTTGACGTAAAAGAATGGCTATCTGGGTAAGAATAAATTGTGTGCCCCTAAGGTCTTCAACAGGTTCCGTTTCTTTTTCTATGATGCGCGGCTTTTCGGCAGGCCCTTCAGGAACAACGGGAGGAACCGTTTGGGGCGGCGTGGAACAGGCGGTTACCAGGACAATGAACAGCACAGGTAATGCGGCTATCGGTACAATTTTCTTCATAATACGTATAGTATATAATTAACGTGAAATCGGCAAGTTGAAAAAAAGCGCTGGGTGAATTATTCTTTATACCATGAAACGATCTGTTTTTCCCCGGATGGTGGGGCTAATCTTTCTCTACATGGGGATCTTTGTGATCCTGGTAATGATTCAGTTTACCAAACAGCGTGGATTTACTCAGCGTATTGGTGATATGACCGTTTCGGGCCAGTATGGGGACTCCCCCATCCGAACGGCGGACGCGGGAGGTGAAAGCCTTGCCTCTGGTTATCGTCTGACAGGGAACGTTACCGTTTTATATGGGGGTATGGAATTCCGTCTTCATGACGATGGGGAATTCGCCTTCCTGCGGTACGCCGGAGGCAGGGAGCCGCTTTTGCCGCAAACCATGAATGTTTACGGCAGTTCCGTACTCTTCGGTTTTACCGATGGGACCCAGCTTATCTTTAACGCCCTAAGCGCCGGGGAGTCCGAGGGCCCGGGACTACAGATTACCGGACGTTTTGGGGACGAATACATGGGGCTTGAGCTTCCCTACCGGCTTTTGCGGACTTCCCGGACCCGGGACGCGGGAAACGGCCAATTTGTTGTCATTGCCGGGGGGATGCAGTACGGCTTCGGTTCGTCCCGTCTGAACGGCGACCGCCAGGTGTTGCTCCTGGATACCGGCAACACGATTGCCTATTACCGGGCCATCCAGGAACGCGCAATCCCGGAACAAAAGGGTTTTATTCCCGAAAATTTTATCCTTGCCGCAGCCCGGGACGAAGCCCAGTATAACGAGGTGGTGAACCGCTGGCGGGATGAAGCCTATTCCCTCTGGAGCAGATCGGTACGGACTACCGACAACGAGGCTCTGGTGGCCGCCTACGCTGGAGAATCGGTTAACCGCGGCGCCTATCAGGAAGCCATGGCCAGTATTTCTTCAGCCTTTTTGAGGAGATCCTCCTGGACCTACAATGGTTCGGTGTACTTGGGCCGGCTGGACCTTGGACTACGTTCCTTATCCGCCTTTGAACGGGATGCCGCTGCCCAGCTTTCCCTCCTTATCGCCGCCGAATCCGAAGCCCTTTTTCAGGAATCTCGTATTGTAGAATTCTGTGTCATACGGGGCTATGGCCAGCTCCTTGACGGCATTGCCGGCCTGGCCCGTTCCCTTGATCCGGCGTCTCTTTCTCCGGATATTCTCCCAGGCATTTTGGGAGGGTATACTGAATGGAGAATGTACCGCTCCCCGGAAGACAACCCCTTTGAGGGCCTCATCGAAAGCGCGTGTCAGGCCATATACGATGGAATCAAAGAGAACGCCGCCGGAGACCGGGTTATGTATTTTCAGGACGGTACGGCGGATACGGAATACAACCTCAGACTGGGCCTTGCCCTGGATCGGTATGGCCGGATTTCGGGCCGGGAGGGATGGAGCGCCCTGGGCCGTTCCCTGGTTATTTCGGTCCTTTCCCTTACCGATAACGGCAGCCTTCCCGCAGGACTCGCCATCCCCGACACGGCGGAATCGGGCGAAGAAGCCGGAACCCCGGATGCCCGCCCTATCTCCGACAGGCCCAGGCTAGACTGTCTCGCCCTGTACCCCCTCTTCCCTGCGGCCGCCTATCCTCATGCCGTCAGTATAGGGAACCCGGGAAGCGGCGTGTGGGCCTGGACAGCTTCGGAGTCCGTCACGGTTTCCCAGGAGAATAACGTTCTGGACATTGCCGTGTCCTTCCCGGTTGGGGAAACCCACTACATGCTGGTTCGGGGCCTGCGTCCCTTTGCCAAGCTCCAACTCTACGGCATAGACTACCGGACCGATCCCCAGTTTGAACGCTATGATTCTTCCGGCTGGTCTTTTTCATCCTCGGAACAGACCCTGCTTCTCAAGCTGAAGCATCGTTCCCGGGTAGAGCATATCAAAGTGTACTATTAAAAAAAGGTAACTATTCAGCCGCCTGCGGAGGATAGCGTCGGCCAGCTTCGTTGCCGCCCGGCGGGATGAAGGGGCTTTAGCCCCCTTGCAACAGGGACTGAATAGTTACAAAAAAACGTGAGGCCGGGAGTTTGAGGGCTTTGCCCTTGGCGAAAAATCTACAAACTCCCGCAGGCCCTCAAATGTATCCTGAAAGGAATAACCGGCAGCCCCTCCGCGTTGTAGAGGCTCCGGTCCGCCGGGTTATCCGCCCAGGCGTAGAGCGCTTTTTCCGGCGATTTAACCGAAGAAACATCTATGGATAAACGGTCAGGGCCGGTAATCACTGCGGGAAGGCGGAAGGCCCCCTCCTGGGACACTATGCTTATATACGGCGTACCGTCGGAGGTAAGACCCTCGCCGCAGTTATCAAAGGCAATAGTTATCGTACCGTCCTGTAGCCGCAGACTGCGCGGCATCGGACCGGGCGCGGTGTTTGCCCTGTTGTATAAAAGGCGTTCGGCGGACATGGCCAGGCGGTAACCCACGTCTTTCTTGTTTACCGGGTGCAGATCGTTCCATTCGCCCAGGTCCAGGGCCGCAGCCATACCCGTGGCGGGCAGGGCCAACGCGGAGGCTTGGGCCTCGCGCAACAGAGCCCAGGAGCTCGTTTCGGTGTTTTTGCCAGGCAAGCCGTATAGGGGAAGCTGTACAAACAGGAAGGGAAGCGCTTCCCGCCGGTACTTGTCCCGCCAATCACGAATCATCGCGGTAAACAGGGCGCCGTAGTTTTGCGGAGCCGAATCGTTGGATTCTCCCTGGTACCAGATAACGCCCCGCACCGGGAAATTGAGCAGCGGGGCTATCATGGCGTTGTAAAGCCCCATGGGTTGATAGTGGGGGAAGAATTCCGCCGGACGGGCGGCGGCGCTCATTCCGGTTTTGTATTTCCAGCTTCCCGCCAATTCGACGGCGCAATGCTCCGAAAAAAGACGGAAAGGTTTACCCCTGGTTATGCCGCCCTGTCCGTTATTGCAGATCACCCTGATAGTTATCCGGTTCTCCCCTTCCCGGAGAAGACCTGCGGGAAGGTCGTACTTACGCGGCGGATACCGGTAGGTAACGCCCCCTATTGCCGTTCCGTTCACGTAGACCGTATCGGCATCCACAACAGTACCGAGCCATATCCGGGCTTCTTTACCGGCAAGGGAAGGGGGAACATCGAAAGCCCTCCGCAGCCACACAACGCCGCAAAAACCCTCCATGCCCGCTTCGGAAAAGTCGCCGGGCAGGGACAGGGTTTCCCACCGGCTGTCGTCAGTTTCGTTCAGATACCATTTTTCCCTAAGACCGGCATCTTCCCGGTCCGCCTTCTCCGCCCAGCGGGCGACCGCGTCCTGGCTTTCTTTGACAAGGCCGTCCCGGTACGCGGCGTCGGCGTATCGCGCTCCCCGGGCCATGATTTCCGGGAAGCCAGCCAGCGCTTCCCGGCTCATCCATGATTCGATAGGAGTCCCTCCCCAGGCCGCCGTGATAAGGCCCATAGGGACGCCGTGGTTTTCATACATTTTTTTCGCAAAGAACCACCCGGTCCCGGAAAAATCCTTGAGGGTCTCCTTCGAGGCCGCTGCCCAGACGCCGCCGGAAAGTTCCCGCCGGGGGCCGGAGAACTCCCATTCCTGGGGAACCAGGAACTGCCGTATCAGCCTGTTCACCGGTAGCCGCCATTCTTCGGGAAAGTCGTCCCTCAGGCGTTCCATGGGCAGTTCCATGTTGGACTGGCCCGAACACAACCATACGTCCCCGGAATAAACATCGCCTATTCTTACCGTTTCTCCGGCGGAACTGAACTCCATGATATACGGACCGCCGGGTCTCAAAGGCGCCACTACTATCCGCCATCCACCCTGGGCGTCGGATTCAGCGCGATAAGATTCACCCAAAAAAACGAGCGTAACCGGCGTATGCGGACGAGCCGTACCCCACAACGGAAGCGGAACGCCCTGCTGTAAAACCATGCCGTCGCCGATAAGGGCGGGCAGCCACAACCTGTCCATAAACAATAACACTACCCGTTTTTTTATATTCCTGCCATGTATAGAGTACAGGGATCATTGTATAAATTGTATAAAAAGGAACCGGCCCTTATCCTCCCAATTCCGCCGACCGCTTCCACGCGGCCTGTACCGCGTTTATGACCGTTCCCCGGAACGCGCCGTTTTCCAGAGCCGCGACACCGGCTATAGTGGTTCCTCCAGGGGAGGCAACCATGTCTTTGAGTTCCCCCGGATGGCGTCCGCTTTCCGTAACCAGGGCGGCCGTTCCCCCTACGGTTTGGGCGGCAAAGCGCAGGGCCGTGTCCCGGGGAAGGCCGGCCAGAACGCCGCCGTCCGCCAGGGCCTCAATGAAGAGGCAGACAAAGGCGGGACCCGATCCGGAAAGGCCGGTTACCGCGTCCAGGTACTTCTCCGCTACGCGGTCCACCATTCCCGCGGCGGAAAGGATCTTTTCCAGATCCGCGGCTTTGTCCGCCGGCGTTTCCGGGGAGACGGTCATGGCGATGACCCCCCGGGAGACGAGGGCCGGAGTGTTGGGCATGATGCGTACCAGCGGGACCGGCGCTCCCAAAAGAGCGTGTATCTTTGCCAGGGAAAAGCCCGCCGCCATGGAGACAACGACCGGGGGATTGCCGTGGGCAAGGCGCGCCGTGAGGACCGGGGCAATTTCCTCCAGAACGGCGGGAAGGACCTGGGGCTTTACCGCGAGAAATACAAAGTCCCCCTTCGCGGCGGCTTCGGCGTTGGATGCGTAGACCGAAACGCCCAGGGCGCGGGCGGCGGCCTCCGCCTTGGACAGGTCCGCGTCGGTAAAGCCGATGCCGAGGCCGGCGGTTTTCGCGGCGCCTTTCATGAGGGCGCCGCCCATGCTGCCGCTGCCTATACAAGCGATGATTGCGTTCATGGGGATAGTAAACCACAAAGCCGATGCCTTCGGCAATGCGGACAGGATAAACACGGGGAAATGCGTATTTTTTATGGGGGATACGTGGTGAGACATTTTGAAATAACAACCTTTAAAAAGCACGGTTTCGCCCGGCCTTAGTAAAGGGCTTGGAGGTGATCCACAAAGTATGATACATAATTCATTGTATCATAAGGAATTATGTAAAATGGGACATCAATAGGACTATCTTGACATTT
>JAIRLK010000335.1 GCA_031259515.1 Treponema sp.
CCCCCAGGTTTTTATTGTAGATATACAGCGAATCCAGATATTCATTCCCCAGGGTCATCCGCTGGAGCGCCTCAAAGGCCCGGAGAATTTTTTCCGGGGGAAGGCTGGTGCTGTACAGGAAGTCGCTCACCGGCCCGTTCCAGGTGGTTTCCACATAAACCGGAATGTTCTGGAGCTGGATTTGGCTGAAAATCCGGGTCGCCGATTTAAGCCGCTGGGCCTGGATATTCTGAAGAATAGCGCCGGTCTGCCGCAGGAACAGGGTGGAGAAAAGCAGCGTCATAATGAGACAGGCGCCCAATATAACGACCGTATAGGGCAGAAAATATTTGAAGAGCCCCGCAAACCGTTTTTTCCCTTTCATGGGGATAGTATAATGCAGTCCGGTTGAATAAACACTAGGCGGAATTAGCCCTTGAGCCCCGTACTGGCCACGCCCTGTACAAAATACCGCTGTAACGAAAGAAAAATAACCAGTACCGGAATCAGGGCCACCACGCTGGCCGCCATGATAAGGCCGTATTCACTTGAGTATTGGGAAATAAACATCCGCAAGCCTATCTGTATAGTCTTGAGTTCCGTCCGGGTAAGGTAAATCATGGGCCCCAAAAAATCGTTCCAGGTGTTGACAAAGGTGATGATCGTCAGGGTTGAAAGGGCGGGCTTGGACAAGGGCAGCATGATCCGCATCCATATCCCGTATTCGGAAAGGCCGTCGATCCAGGCCGCCTCCCGCAGTTCGTCGGGGATGCTTTCGTAAAACTGCTTCATCATAAACACCCCAAAGGCGGAGAATGCCTGGAGGCAGATAATGGCCAAGTGGGTGTTGTTCAGCCCCATGGCCCGCATCAGGATGAACTGGGGAACCATGTAAGCCTGCCAGGGAACGGCAATAGTGGCGATATATCCCAGGAAAAGGCCCCGGCGGCCGGGGAAACGGAGTTTCGCGAAGGCATAGGCGGCAAAGCTGGAACTTAATAGCTGCAACAGCGTAACGATCACCGAAAGTTTTACCGTATTCAGTATAAATGTTCCCAGGGGAATTTTTGTCCATATATCGGAATAGTTTTTCCACCGGGGGCTTTCGGGGATCCAGTTCATGGGAAAGGTAAACACATCCTTGTTCAATTTTAAGGATGATGACAGCATCCATACAAAGGGAACCAGCATGGTAAGGGCCATGACGATAAGGAAAAGATATATGCCGAAGTGATACCAAAACCGTTTTTGACCGCCCCCGGCAAGAATACGGTTGTTGCCGTTTTTTTGCGCCATAATAATCCGCCTATTTCCCAAACCGTTTTTCCCCCCGGAACTGAATCAGGGTGATCCCCAAAACCAGGGCGAAAAGAACCATAGCGATGGCGCTGGCATAGCCATATTCCAGGGAACGGAAGGCGGTGTTATAGATCTGATAAACCAGGACCCGGGTGGTATTGGTTAGCTGGTTATCCCCCCCGGCAAAGAGGTTGATAAAAATATCGTAAACCTTAAAGGAAGTGATGATCAGCATCATCATAATAAAAAACGTGGTAGGGGCAAGCTGGGGAAGGGTTACGTGAAAGAAACGCTGCCGCCCATTGGCGCCGTCCAGACTTGCGGCTTCATAGAGTTCCTGATTCACTCCCTGGAGGCCCGCCAGGTATATCACCATATAATAGCCCATATTTTTCCACACGCTGAAAACAATAACCGTGGGGAGCGCCCAATGCCGGTCCGCGGCCCAGCCCGGAAGTTTTTCAATGGGAATTCTCGTGAGGGCGTTGAGGAAATTGTTGACCGGCCCCCGGGTTGGGCTGAAAATAAAATTCCACACCGCCGCCACCGCCACCAGGGAAGCCACATAGGGGAAAAAAGAAACGGTTCTGAAAAAATTCCGGCCCCGCATTTTTTGATTAAGCAGGATAGCACAAAAAAGGGAACAGGCCAGGGTCAGGGGTACAACGCCGCCGGTGTAGAGGATCGTATTCCACAGGGCCCGCAAAAAAATAGGATCGTTAAAGAGGCGGATAAAGTTTTCCCATCCGGCAAATTCGATGGGGTTTGCCCCGTCCCATTTCAAAAAAGACAGAACCAGGGCAAACACCAGCGGAACCAGGGTGAATACCGCAAAGCCGAGAAAATTCGGGGCAATAAAACTGTAAGCAACCAACGCCTCTTTGGTTTTTTTAGTCATTGGAGTCCCTTTAGAGGAATGAGGAATGAAAAAATTTCTCCCTCATTCCTCCCTTCTCATCCTTCGTTACTTGCCTAAAATATTTCCCACCCGGTCATTCATTTCCTTAATGCCCTGAGCGATGGCGCTGTTGCCGGTCATGATGGCGTCGTGGGCTTCATTCAAAACGATCTCGATATCCGCGCTTTTTTCATGCAGGGGCATTTCAAGATAGGTTTTGTACACCTGCAGGGCTTCTTTACTGCCCGGATCGCCGGGGAAACCGGGGATAGCAGCAATAGCGTTGATCACTTCCTGGTTCATAATCGCCGGGATGGTTCCCAGTTTTGCAAGGATAGCGGCCCCTTCCGGACCGGAAACAAACCGCATAAAGTCCAGGGCCGCGTCCTTTTTGGCGGAATTCCGGTTTACCGCGATGGAAGTGATGGTTCCTAGAGTCGTCCCCGCAGGAACCCCCGCAGGATGAGGATATTTCGCCAGGCCCCAGTTTTTGGAAAGGGATTCCCCGGTTTTTACCTTGTCGATCTGGGTGGCGATAAACCAGGTACCCATGTTCAGCATGGCGATCTGGCTGTTGAAAAAGGCTCCGGAATAATGGGTCCCCGAAGTTTTAAGGGCGGCGTAACTCTGGACGATGCCGTCGTCCTGTTCCTTAAGAACCCGCTCATAGTAGGGGGTAAGAAAATCGTAGGTACCGTCCACAATAGTGTTTTTTCCGTCCAGGATGCCGAAAAGCTGGACCGCGCTCCGCCAGGTGTGGTAATGAGCCCCATAGGTTTTGCCCGCCCCGCTTCCCTGGGTAACCCTTCGGGCCAACGCGTCGTATTCATCCAGGGTTATATCGTTTGAAGGATAGGGAACCCCGGCGGCATCAAAAAGGTCCTTATTATAGAAAATAAGCCAAAAGTCGCTGCGGAAAGGCAGGGCGTAGACTTCACCGTTCACCGAGATTTGTTCGGTGGTACCGCCATACAGGGAGGTGTCGATGCCTGCGGTTTTAATGTAGCTGTTCAGAGGCTCCAGACGGTTTTGCCGCACCAGATTCGCATAGCCGGGGATGTCCTTGACGCATACCACATCAAAGTCCGCGCCCCCGGAAAGCTGGGTACCCAGGACCGTCATATAGTCGGCGCTACCGAGGTCCACAGTCTCAATTTTTACCTGGGGATTCTTTGCCTGGTACGCGTCGATCAGGGGTTTGTAATAGACCGTAAGATCATAATCCCATATCGCCCATTTGATGATGGTAGGCCCGCTTCCTCCTCCTCCTCCGCTGCTTTCTTGTTTACCCCCCGCGGCAAAAATCGAAGCTGCAAGACCAAAAACCAATACAAAAACAAATAATCTTTTTATGCTTTTCATTTTTTCCTCCTGAAAAATATATTTGAATCAGTATGAACCCCATTTAAAGGAATTGAAAAGTTACTAAAGTACCTTTTTTAGCCCTTTTATATAGTACCACGGTACTATACAGCGTCTCTCAGTGTTTGTTTGCCAGCTTGATTATCTCAAACCGGTTTTTTACTCCCAGTTTTGAATAAATGGTACTGACCTGGTTTTTTACCGTTTGCAGGGCAAGGTTCAATTTTTCCGCGATTTCTTCATTTTCATAACCCGTTGTAATGTAGGTAAAAATTTCCCGTTCCCGGTTGGTTAACGTTTTTAACCAGGGTAATGATTCCGTCATATCCGGCAAATCAGGATCATGGTTCAAGGTTTCCTTGCCGTTGTATTTTTGCCGTACCATTTTTCGCGCGATTTCCGGGGATATTTGTATTATGTTGTTTTTTAACGCCCTGATTGCGGTAATAAGTTCCGTTGGGGATATGGCCTTTAAGAGGTAGCCCGAAGCCCCCGCCAGGATAGCCGCCCGTACATATTCATCCTCGTCATAGGTGGAAAGCATGATTATTTTGATCTCAGGATGTTTATTTTTTATGAGGTTCACCGCCTCAATGCCGCCCATCTCCGGCATAAGTACATCCATAAGGATTATATCGGGATGTTCTTTTTCCGTAATCGTAACCGCTTCTTTGCCGTTTATGGCAGTACCGATGACCGTCATGTCTTCCGCGTAATTGGACAGAAACGTGTTGAGGCTTTCGGTAATCAGGACCTGATCATCGGCAAGCAGTATTTTAATCTTTGGTTCCATAAAACAAACGCTCCTTACAGGCTATTAGCGGCAGTTATATACACAAGGGGTATCGCTATTCTGAGGCGGAACCCGCCTTCCGGGGGCAAAGATACGTCAAGGGTCCCTCCCACCGATTCAAGCCGCTCCTCCATGCCCGCAAGTCCAATGCCCTTGACAATATTTGCGGCGCCGATGCCGTTATCGGTTACGGTCATGGTAAATTCCTGGGGAAACTCCCAAAAGTGAATCAGAATGCGGCTTGCCTTCCCGTGCCGTATGGAGTTGGTAAAGGCCTCCTGAATAATCCTGGTAAGGACCCTGTTTATGGCAGGTCCGTAATCGTTCTTCATATTCCCCCATTCAACAGTAACCACGATTCCGGTAACTTCCTCAAATATTTTTTTTAGCTGATAGATGGTCTCAATGCTCTCATGATAGGGTTCCTGTATTTTGCGGATCAGATGCAGGGTTTCCCTGGTATCCTTAAGCCCCCGGGAAGCCAGATTGCGTATTTGATGGAATATTTCCTGGGAATGAGCCGTTCCCATTTCACCGCGGCTTACCGCCGCATCGGACACCAGAATAATATTGCTAAAAGCGTATCCGCAACTGTCGTGAAGATCCCGGGTAAACCGCAGCCTGTCCTGTTTTACCGCTTCTTCTCCCCGTTGTTTTGCAAGTTCCTGCAGGCGGTGATTAAAAAGCAGCAGTTTGGTACTCACAAAATTAAGATGTTCGATGGTTTGTTGATTATGCCGGTATTTATCCATAAAAAAACGCAGTAAAACCATGATTGTTGACGACAGCATCAGAAAAACCATCAAGGCGCAGGTTTCTGAAAGAGATGGTCTTGTAAACGGGTTCCCTCCCAGGGATAAACCCATAAAGGGCGGATGAACAAGAAACAGCAGAAAAAACAGCATGGAGCATAGTGATATGATAAGACTTCCCGGCGGAGGATACATGAACGATGCCGTCATAATATAGGCCAGATAAATAAAGATATTAATGGTAAATAAATCATCCAACATATATATGGAAAGAACTCCCGCAACAAATCCGCTTATAAGGCATAAACGGCGTATGAAAGAACGGGAAGAAAAAATACATCCAAACAGGGCGGCGCAGTATATAACAAAGGCTATATAAAAAGTCCGTAAGAAAACAAGGCGGTTAAGCTGTTCATTGGCCTGGCTTACCAGTGGAATTTCAGCATGAGGGGCATTGTATTTTGAAAAAAACATGATAAAGGCGTTTAAAAGCAAAATGCCGATGATTAGGGAAAGTATTATTTTGTACAGCCGATTCTCCGGTTTCATTGACTACCTTTTATGTTGTTCCCATATAATAATCATAGTACCCAGGTACTATTTTTTTGTTCATTGACATTCCTGAAACGGCATCTATTATACTATCACAATGAACCCTATAGTTCTCCCTCTCCGGGAGAATCCTGAAATCCAGAGCCGGGACCCGTCTGTGCCGCAGCCGGGACATCCCTTAAGGGAGATAACCATGATACCTGAAATTCAGTCATTATTGGATGCCCTGCAATACGGGAGCAGCGGGGGGGCGTCCGCTTCGGGCCTGTTCTCCCATGTCTGCGGGGGCCGCAGCCCGGAGGCTCTGGAAAAAAATCCCCGCCTTGAGGGGTTTTTTGCCTATCTGAAAAAAGAAAGCGCCCGGTTTCGGGAGAAACCGATCCCTCCGCTGCCCTACAGCCTGGTTGTTCTTTTTGACGCCCAGGGAGACCGGAAACGGTTTGAGGAACCGTACTTTGAACGGCGGAACCGGCTCCTGGTCTACGGCCTTTCATCCTGGCTCTGGAAAAAGCCTGAGGATATTGCCGGGCTTGAAGATGTTATCTGGGCCGTCTGCGATGAATATTCCTGGTGCCTTCCCGCCCACATGGGGGGAAAGAGCCGTTCCCCCGCCGCGGAAATGGCGGCCTCCCTGGGGATCATTACCGGCCCCCGGTTTGACAACGCCCTGACCATCGATCTTTTTGCCTGCGAAACCGGCCTGGCCCTGGCCGAATGCTGCGCCGCCCTTGAAGGGGTGATTGCCCCGGCGGCGCTTGAACGGGCGCGAAACGAAGTGTATCGCCGGCTGATCAAAAGTTACCTTGACTATGGGGCCTTTCAGCATTGGGAACTCCTCAAAATGAACTGGTGTTCCGTCTGCGGCGGAGGACTGGGCGCCGCCGCCTGTTATCTGATAAAAGACGACTATATGCTGGGGGGGATCCTGTACAAACTGCTTCCCACCGTAGACCGGTTTCTGGAAAGTTTTGCCGCCGACGGCGCCTGCGTCGAGGGCCTTTCCTACTGGAGCTACGGGGTAAGTTATTTTGTTATTTTTGCGGACCTTCTTTTTCACCGTACCGGAGGCCGGATCGATCTGCTGAAAGATCCCCGCTTTGAAAAGATTGCCCAGTTTCAGCAGAAATGCTACCTCCAGGGCGGGGCGCCGGTTTATTTTTCCGATGCGGAAAATTCCGGCTTCCGATTGGGGCTTACCAGTTTTCTCCGCCGCCGTATCCCCGGCGTGGTAACGCCTCCCCCGGAAAGGGCCATGAACATGGAAAGGGATAACCGCGGCCATTTCAACCATGCCCTGCGGGATTTTTCCCAGGCCCTGCGGGACCTTCTGTGGACGGAAAACCAGGAAGGCCCTCCCTTCAGGGCGGAACCCCTGGTTATCCTCCCTGACGCCCAATGGCTTATCGCCAGCGTGGGGGAAATTTCTTTTGCCGCCAAGGGAGGCCATAACGGAGAGCCCCATAACCACAATGATGTGGGGAGTTTTATCTATTACCAAAAGGGGAAAATGGTTTTCTGCGATCTCGGATCAGGCCAATACACCAAGGACTATTTTAACGAAAACCGGTATACCATTTTTTGTAACCAGTCCTTGAGCCACAGCGTGCCGGTCATAAACGGCGAAGGCCAGAAACCGGGAAAGGAATACGGCGCTCACGACTGCCGCATAGGACCCGGCGCGGAAATGGTTCTGGATATGGCCGGCGCCTACGGAGCGGCGGGCCTCCGTTCACTGAAGCGGCGTTTTGTTTTTGATCCGCTCCGGGGCGGCCTCCAAATAGAAGACCGGTTTTTATTTTCCCCTTCCCCCCTTCCGGTGATCGAGCGCTTTGTTTCACTATACCCGCCCCGGATTGAAGGAACGGTCGTACATATTGATACCGGCGATTCCCGGACTTTGCTGAAATGTTCCCTTCCGGCGGCCCCCCTTGTCCATGAGCGGAACCATCGCGATCATTATGGAAATGAAATCACCGTTTACCTTGTTGACTTTTCTTTTGTGCCGGAGCGCCTTGAACTGCCGGTGAGCTTTGAGATGGGGAGTTAGTATGAGCGCCCGTAAAGAAATTGAAATTCTGAAAAGAGAAGAACTGTTTTCTTTCCCCCCAAAAGCGGATGCGGCTTTTTGGAAGGACGCCCTGGATTACAGCCTGGGTAAAATAAAAAGCAATATCGTTGCTTTTGGGAACCGCTATCCCGGCCCGGCAAGCGTTAATGGCGTTTATCCCCTGATAGCCAACACCGACTGGACCAGTTCCTTTTGGCCGGGGATGCTGTTCCTTGCCTGGGAACATACGGAGGATGAACTATACCGCCGGGCTGGGGAAGGCCAGGCGGCCGGTTTTCGTGAGCGGCTGGACAAACGAATCGAAACCGAAACCCACGACCTGGGGTTCTTGTATACCCTTTCCTGTGTGGCCCCCTGGCGGCTTTTCGGCAACGCCGCGGCCAGGGATACGGCGATTATGGCGGCGGACCTGCTTCTCCTCAGACGCCATGAAAAGGCAGGAATCATCCAGGCCTGGGGTAATTTAGACGATCCCCGGCAGCGGGGCCGTATCATTATTGACTGCGCCATGAACCTCCCCCTGCTCTATTGGGCCAGTGAGGAAACCGGCAAGTCCCATTACCGGGAAGCTGCGGTCCGGCATATCAATACCGCCAATGCCAACATCATCCGGGAGAACTGGTCCACCTGCCATACCTATTTTTTTGACGCCGAAACCGGAAAGCCCCTCCGGGGAAATACCGCCCAGGGTTATTCCGACGATTCCTGCTGGGCCAGGGGCCAGGCCTGGGGAATCTACGGCAACGCCCTTTCCTACCGCTGCCTCCGGGACCCGGACCTGCTGGAAAAAGCCAGGGGCCTGGCCCGGTACTTCCTCAACCGCCTCCCCGAAGATTTGATCGCCTATTGGGATTTAATTTTTGTTGAGGGAGAGGAAGAACGGGACAGTTCCGCCGCGGCCATTGCAGCCTGCGGCCTTCTGGAATTAAGCGCCGCCCTGGGTGAAGGGGACGCGGACAAAGGGCCCTTCAAAAACGCGGCCCTGCATATCATGGCATCCCTGGCAAAGTCCTGTACCACCCGGGAAAAACCTGAATCCACGGGTCTGTTGCTCCACGGGGTTTATTCAAAACCCGATGGCAAGGGGGTAGATGAGTGTACTATTTTTGGAGATTATTTTTATGTGGAAGGCCTGACGCGGATTTGCCGCGTGTGGAATCCGTATTGGTAGGACCCGTCAGGAGGACGGCGCGGGGGAACAGGGAAAACCGGTACCGGAAATGGCTTAATGTCTGGTTTTTGGCAGAGTGTGTTTGATACAATGATTTTAGAACATCGCCTCACCGATAATCCCCCTTGCGGGAATGGATTTATTAGCGTTATTATTATAAGGCAATGGAACTTCCAACTGAAACATCGATTAATCGCCGTATCAAGCAAGTCCGTGAGGTATTGCATTTGTCTCAAATTAAATTCTCCAAGGTCATATCGCTTTCAAGCGGATACCTTGCGGGGGTGGAGGTTGAGAAACGAAAGGTCAATGACCGGATCGTTAAATTAATTTGCGCCGCCTTTGGGGTAAATGAGCAATGGCTCCGAAATGGGGAAGGTGAAATGTTCATCGTTAATCCTGATGAAGCATTCACCAAACTGGTAAGCCTTTTTAAGGAACTGAATCCTCAATTCCAGGAATATATCCTTAAACAGATAGATCTCCTTCTGGAAATGCAGGATTCTAAGTCACCGCGTCTTTAGAGTCTGCAAGGTATAACTATGCAATTTATTGCATAGTTATACGATTTTTATGAGCGAAGCGCAACAGGCTTTTAGCCCGCTTCGGACAGGGCCTTCTCGACCGCCCGTGCTAACTGATCCGCGCAGGAGGTCCCCTTTCTGCCGCACTGGATTCCCTTGAGGCGTTTGATGAGGGCCTGTCCGTCCATACCCTCGACCAACAGGGAGAGGGCCTTTAGATTCCCTTCACATCCGCCCTTAAAGGATACAGAATGGACTTTTGTGTCTTTATTTGTGTCTTTAATGGAAAAGGTGATCCTGGTGGAACAGGTTCCCTTTGTTTTGTATTCTATCATACACACTCCTCCATTACACTATACACTCCTCGTACTCACAATCTTGTAAGCCCTTGTCAACTATCCGCGTCTTCCTGCTGAATCCGGGAACCTGAGCCTGATTTGATGACTTCGATACGGCTCGGTATGCGGGAGCGCATTTCCCCAACATGGGAGATAAGGCCCACCATGCGGTGATCCCGCAATTCGTCCAGGATGATCAGGGCCTGGTCCAGACTCGCCTCGTCCAGGCTGCCGAAGCCTTCATCAATGAAGACCGCGTCCAGACGTACGCCGCCGGAACGGCTCTGTATGGAGTCCGCAAGGCCCAGGGCAAGACTGATGGAAGCCATGAAACTTTCCCCCCCGGAAAGGGTGGCGCAGGGCCGGCATTTTCCGGTATAGGCGTCGAATACCGCCAGGTCCAAACCCGCCTGCCCCCGGCCTGACTCCCGCCCGCTGTCCAGAAGCAGGGAGTACCGTGATTCGCTCATACGCTCCAGGCGCCGGGTAGCGAAGGCGGCGACTTCCGCAAGGTAGCGGCCCAGGAGCCATGCGTCGAAAGCCCGTTTCCGGGGATTCTTCCCCCCCAGGTCATCGGCCAGGGCGGACAGGCGATGGCTCTTGCGGCTTAGGGCGGTAAACCGCTCGTGGGCTTCCCTCAGCAGGGCTTCGTCCCGTATAAAGGCGGACAACTCCCCGGTCTTCCGGTCCCGCTCCGCCTCGGCGGCTTCCCGTTCCGCGGTCAGGTCCGCAAGCCGCGCCTCCGCGTCAGCCCAGGACGGGACTTCTCCGCCGCCCAATGCCGCCAGTTCCTCCCGTATGGTCCCCAGGCTTCTCTGTAACTCCGCCTTCAGGGACCGCAGACGGATCCGCTCATCCTTCCATTGGGCAAGAGCCGTTTCCAGGGCCGATTCGGTTTCCTTGTCCAGAAGGGCGGCCTTGAGGGCCTCGGCGTCGGGGAAGGGGGAAGAAACCAAGGCGGATGTAAGGGCTTCCGCCGCTTCCCGGACCGCCGTTTCCGCTGCATCCCGTTTTTGGCGGGCGCTCTCCTCACGGGCCGCCGCCGCCGCAAGATTCCGGCCCGCCTTCTCCCGATCTTCCCGGCGGCGGCGTATCTCCCCGGTAAGGACAAGAAGACGGCTGTCCAGGGCGGACAAAGCCGCGGCGGCGGAGAGAACGCCGTCCCCGGCAGCCGCCTCGTCCAAAAGCCGCGTTTGTTTCCGCTTGGTTTCCTCTATTACGGTAAGAAGGTTCTTGAGCTTTTCCGAAAGGCCGGAGTATTCTTTTTCCGTTTCCGTAATATCCTGTTCCAGAAGGTGCTGCTCCCGGTGGGCATCCGTCAGCCGTTTTGCCGCCCGCTGGGCTTCGCTCCGTCCGGCGGTAATCTTGTTGAGGGCGGCTATCTGGGCTTCCCTGAGACGGGCGGTATCCGCCTTGTCCGGGAGTTCCCCGCCCCGGCAGAACCACGCCGCCATGACCGGGTCATCCTGGGGGGGAGCGCCGGCGCGGGCTTCCGCTGCGGCTTGGGACAAGTTTTCACGGCGGGCGCGGAGACGGGCAAGTTCCTGGCCCCTGCCCTCTTTTTCCGCCTGTTTAGCCGCCAGGGATTTCCCCGCATCGGCCAGGGATGCTTCCTGGGCCGCGATGCGGCCGGCGTAGTTATAGGCCGGTTCCGGCTGCCTGGCTGGACAGGGATGTTCCGTGGAACCGCACACCGGGCAAGGCTCCCCGTCCCGGAGGCCCGCGCCAAGACGGGCCGCCATGCCGGTCCGTTCCTGTTCCTCCTTCTCCGCCCGCAGCCGCCGGACTTCGTCTTCCTGTATGGGGATGCGCTTTTCAAGTTCCGCACATTCCCCTTCAAGGACCGCAGCGCGGGCGGCGGCGGCTTGTTCTTCGGCGTTCAGGTTTTCGGCTTCACCGGCAATCCTGCCCAGTTCTACCAGGATGTCTTTGGTGAGCCGCGCCCGTTCCCATTGGGCATCCAGGAAGGCGGCTTTTTGAGCCAGTTCTTCCAGGCTCTGGATTTCCGCTTCTTTCTCCTGTTTCCTGGCCAAAAGCCGCCCGGTTTTATCCGCCAGGGTCTGCGTTTTTTTGCCCAGAAGCAGGGCATCCTTCTCATTCTTTTTCAGGACTTCTTCTTCGTCCGCAAGGTCCGCCAGGGCGGGACGTTTTTCCCGCAGGGCCTGTTCCTCTTTCTCCAGGCTGGGAAGGACGGCGGCGAGGGTTTCCGCTTCTTCCGCTCCCCCTTGGGCTGTTTCCCGTTCCTTCCGGGCTTTTTCGGCCCCGCCCTCCGCCACGGCCGCTTCCCGTTCCTTTTCCTCCGCCCGTTTCACCTCGTGAGCCAGGGGCTGGGCGATCCGGGAGCGATCCAGACGGTTTTGTTTTTCCCGAACCGCCCCTTCTTCCGCATCGTTCCGGGCGATTTCCCCGTCGGCGGCCTTAAGCCTTCCCTCAACGGCGGCCTCGTTCCCTCTGGCCGTGAGCAGGGCCTTCAGCTTTTCCGTTTCCGCGACAAGAGCCGCGGCCAGGGCTTTGGCCTCCCGTACCGCTTCTTCGGCCTTCCTCCGGGTCTCTTCTACCGTGTTGAAAGAGACGCGCTTACCGATCTCCTCCAGAACCCGTCCGGCCTCCCGGACTTCCAGCGCGGCGATCCTGGATTTTTCCTGGGCCAGTTCCCTAAGCCGGGCGGCTTTGTCCACCGGGAAGAGCTTTCCCAGAACCACCCGGCGGTCGGTGGTGCTCTGCCTGAGAAATTCCGCGAATTCACCCTGGGGAAGGAGGACGATTTTGAAGAATTCCTCGGCTTCAAGCCCGATAAGGCGCCGTATCTGTTCATCGGCCTCGCTTTTTTTTCCGCTGAGGGGCGCCGCCGTTCCGTTTTGGATTTCGTAGAGCGCCGCGGTTTCTTCCACCGTGGTAAAACCGGTCCCCCGCTTCTTGGGCTTTTCCTGCCGGGGGGAACGGTCTATACGGTAACGCCGGTCCCCAACCATGAACAGGAGGGAAACCGAACATTCCGCGCTTCCCCCGGCGTAGTCGCTCCGCAGCCGGGCGATGTGGCCTTTGCGGCTCCCTGGCACGGACCCGTACAGGGCGAAGCAGAGGGCGTCAAAGATGGCGGTCTTGCCCGAGCCGGTTCTTCCGGTGATAAGGAATATGTCTTCCAGGGCGTTGAAATCCACGGTTTCCCTTCCGGTAAAGGGACCGAAATTTTCTATGGTAAGTTTTTCGGGCCTCAATTTTCCACCTCGCCCTTTTCCTCCCCGCCCTTTTCCACCTCGCCTTTTTCCACCCCGCCCTTTTCCAGTTCCTCAAGAAGTTCCGTAAAAGCCGCTATTTTTTCGGTTCCTTCGGATATCCCGCCGTAAATTTCCCGGAGGAAATCCTCAAAATCTTCAACCGGAGTCCGCCGCTCTCCGCCCCGGCCCGGAAGTTCCGCTCCGGGAAGCGCCTCCGGATGGGCCGAATTAAAAGCCGAAAAAGCCGCCCCCTGTTTTACCGAGAGTATCCAGGGAAAGCGGCGGCGGAGCAGGACCAGGGGGTTTTCCGTCAGGCCCGGATCGGTCAGGACCGCTTCGATATAATCGTTTTCCGCTTCTTTCAGGAGGGGATCCTTCCCCTCGTCCCTGAAGAAATAATCAAAGGAACCCCGCAGGCTCCGCAGCTTCCGCAGGGGGCGCACGGCGATAGGCTCTACCGTGAGCGCCGTACCCCGCAACGCGCCGCCGGGCATAGCTTCCGGCGTTTCCGGCATCTGTTTTTCCAGCTCAACCGAAAGAAAGACCTTCTCGTACTTCCCTTCCTCAAAGGAATAGGCCAGGGGGCTTCCGGAATACCAGGCCCGTTCCCCGGCCTTTTGAAAGCGGTGAAGATGCCCCAGGGCGGTATAATCGAAGGAGGCAAAAAGGTCCGCGGAAACCCGCTCGGACGTACCCAGGAAGACCCGCTCCGATTCGGATTCAAGCCCCCCCGCGGCGAAGAGATGAGCCCCCAGCGCCGCATAGTCCGCCCCCGCCGCCAGAGCCTTTAGCCGGGCCTCCTCCAGCCGGGCGGCGGCTTCAGCGGCTAACCGGGCCTGGGACCTGAGCGGCTCCGCCTCCCGGCCTTCATCATCCTTCCTTCCGGCCTCCGCGCTCAGGCTCCCCGGATACAGGAAAGGGAGGAGGAAGAAGGCGCAGGTTTCATCCTGCCCGCCGGATTTTACCAGGACAGGCCGAAAAGCGTCTTCCGGCCTGGTAACAAAATGGACGCCCAGTTCGGCAAAGAGTTCCCTGCCGAAGCCGAGCCGGGAGGAGGAATCGTGGTTTCCCGGAAGGACCAGGACCTGGAGATCCGGCTGGCGGGCCTTTACCGTTCCCAGGAAGGCGCTGAAAAGGCCCGCCGCTTCGGGGGAGGGGATGGACCGGTCGTAGACATCCCCGGCGATGAGCAGGGCGGCAAAAGAGCCGCCGGACAGAATTTCGGCAAGCTGGTCCATCATGTGCCGCTGATCCTCGATCAGGGAGTGTTCGTGGAAAACCTTCCCCAGGTGCAGGTCTGCGGTATGCAGGAATTTCATAGCTCTTGAGCATAAAGCGGGGAGGAGGGGAATGTCAACAATTTGGTTCAACCCGGGAGACCCGTGCCGGGCTTCCTCACCGCCGGTTGTTCTGTTCAGAACCGGATTAATTCACCGGTATCCCTCTCCCGTGAGATTTTGGAACAGCCCCGGAGGGCCGGGGAAGATTTTCGACCGGTTGGGGAATCATTTTCCCCGCGCAAAAAAAGGCCGCCCCGCTCGCGCCGGACGGCCCGCTTCCCTTATTCACGGTTCATTGCGCCGGGCGCCTTTGCGGTTACTCTCAGAAGCTCGCGTTGCCACCGATGTAGCTCAAGTTCTTGCCCGGTCCCGCCGTTAACTCACGTCTCGTGTCGTTAAGCTCACGTATAACCGTACTCGTACGGGTGCCGGCAACGTTTGCCAGTCCAGCAGGGAACGCATCCGTCCCATAAATAATACCCCCTGTTTTGTTGAATGTGATGCTGCTGGAGTAGAGATACACGGCGCCGTGGCCGGTCTTGTTGCGGCTGATGATCCCGCCCTCCATCGTGAATGTACCGTCTGCTACAAACACGCCGCCGCCGCCGAAGGTGTTGCTGCTGGCCTCGTTGCCGTCGATAGTCCCGTCTTTCATCATGAATGTACCGTCTGCTACAAACACGCCGCCGCCCAAGATGGCTACGTTGTTGCCGCCGATAGTCCCGTCATTCATCGTGAATGTACCGCCGTTTGCTACATACACGCCGCCGCCGCCCTCCGTGAAGGAGATTGTGTCGTCGCCATCGGCCTTGTTGCCGCTGATAGTCCCGTCATTCATCGTGAATGTACCGTCGGTTGCTACATACACGCCGCCGCCGCTTCCGGAGGTCGTGTTGCCCGTGATAACCGCGCCGGTTTCGAGTATCAGCGTTCCGCCGCTAACCACAGAGATAAGGGAGGCGGTGTTGCCGCTCCTGCCCTGTAAGGTGATGTCCCGCAGGGATACGGATGCGTTCGCGCCCACCGTTAAGAGACTCCCCGTTTCCGACGACAGGGCCAACTTC
>JAIRLK010000348.1 GCA_031259515.1 Treponema sp.
AGGGAAGACCTGCCGCTCATAAGGTAAATTTTTTCCTCAAGCGACATTTGGGAGACTATTTTCTTGGCCTCCTCCGTGAACGACAAACGAAATTCTTTTGTTGCTTTCATGATTATTCTCCTTGAAAATTTATATCTCTTTCGAAAATATTTTATATTTCCGAAGGGTTCAATCAGTTTTTCATCTTTCCGCTTGTATCTTGGGTTCATCCGATCTAGCCTGCCATCCGGTGATTTTTTTATTTACATAAAGCCCCATAAATACCACCGCCAGCAGCATGATGCCCTGAATCAGTTCGGAAATTTCCGTGGGAACCCTGGTAATGGCAAGGCCATTCCTTAAAAAGGCCAACATCAGGGAACCGACAATGATCTTGTAAAACTTACTCGCCGCACCACCGGAAACCGGGACACCCCCCACGAACATGGCGGTCATCACCTGTAGTTCAAAGAAGTTGCCCATGGTCGGGGCCACACCGCCTATGCTGCCCACAGTAAAAATACCCACTACGGCAGCAGTCAGGCCCGAAAGAGAAAAGGCAAGGATTTTGTATTTTTTTACGGGAATACCCGCAAATTGGCCTACGGTCTGGTTTTCCCCGATACACTTAGAGAAGAATCCTGCCTTTGTGTAATCAAAAAGATACCACATGACGATAAAAAGCAGAATAAACACCGGATACTTAATCTTTATATCATCCAGAGCAATGATAGAAGGATCAAGGAATATGGCCTGACCATTGGTAATAAACATGACAGTGGCCCTGAGGGCGATAAGCATGGCCAGGGTAAACATGAGCGAAGGTACTTTAAAATATGCCAGCAAGATGCCGTTAAAAAAGCCCATTACCAAGCCGGTTAACAGGGCCAGGGGAATAAATATCCATGCTCCCGCCTGGGTACTGACTAATCCTGCAAAGGAGGCACATACCGCCAGAAGCGAACCCTGGGTTAAATCGGTACTGCCCTGGGCAGCCACGAAAATCATGCCCATGGCTCCTATGGCCATGGGGATCATCATATTGATGATACTCCGTAGGTTGTTAATCCGCCACAGCCTTTCCGGTGACAAAATTGTAAAAATAATGGCAATTACCGCAAGGCCGATAAAAGGGAAAAGTTTTGAAACTAAAGCCCAAAGATTCGATGTTTTTATCATAGCATCACCTCAACTATTGCTTCTTCGGTAAAACCTTCACTCCGTTTTATGACCTTTTTTATGCGACCACGTTTCATGACCATAAGGGTATCACACATACCGATAAGTTCCGGCAATTCGTCGGAAAAAACTATGATGGAGACCCCCTGTTCTTTTGCGTTCATCATCTCCTTGTAAATATAGGACTTAACCCCCACATCTACGCCTCTGGTGGGACAATCTAAAAACAGTATTTCCTTATCCTGGATCATCCAACGTCCCAGGTTTACCTTTTGCCTGTTGCCCCCGGAGAGACCGCTTATGATCTGTGTAATACCGGTAGTTTTAACTTCGAATTTTTCAACCACCTTTTGACTCACTTCCTTCTGAAGCCTGGGATTCAGAAAACCCATCTTTCCTCTGGTCAGTTCCACCGCCGGAAGGCAAACATTATTCAGGATCGTATCAACCACCATTAGGGCCTGTTTATCCCGATCTTTGGGAACATAGCCTATATTTGCCTTCATGGCTCCCAAGGGTGTCTTGATAACCGTATCACCTTTTACAACCCTCACGGTTCCACCCTTTACCTTGCGTACCCCAAAGAGGGATTCGGCCAGCTCATGGATACCCGCGTCTGAAAGGCCGCAGAAACCGAGAATTTCCCGTCGGTGCAAATTAAAAGACACATCATGAAAAAAGGAGGATTCCAGATGTTCAACTGTCAGAACAATCTCGTCTTCAAAACTTTCCTCTTTTTCACTGCGGTAATAGGAGCCGCTCAGTTCCCGCCCCACCATAAGCCGCTTGACCTCTTCCGGAGTAGTCTCCGCACATTGACGTTCGGCAACTACTTTACCATCCCGCATGATGGTGATACTGTCACAGAGTTCAACCATTTCCTCAACATCATGGGTTACCATCAACACCGCTTTCCTGGTGGCCTTTATTTTCCCGATAATGTCGATAAGAATACGCCGGTAATTCAGGGAAAGCACTTGGGTAATTTCATCAAGAATGAGGAGACAGGGATCTATGGAAAGGGCACGGATCAGTTCGACGATTTTTTTTCTTCGATAGTGAGGGAACCAGTCATTTTGCTGACAGGAAAACCGCTGAAACCCCACTTCTCAAAAAGAGCGGAAGCTTCCCTGTAGAGACGTTTCATGTCCATAATGCCAAACTTGGTAAACTGTTTGGTCCTGCCGAGAAAAACATTTACCCCTGCGGGAAGCCCATCCACAAGACCGAGTTCCTGAACCACGGTGCCAATTTTATGTTTTCCCGCATCCAGGGGTGTCCGGGGTGTATAGGGAACACCATTCAACGACATGGAACCGGCATCCGGCAGAAAAATGCTGGCGATGATTGAAATAAGGGTTGATTTACCTGAACCGTTCTCTCCGATAAGACCCCGGATTTCGCCGGGGTTGATCGTAATGGACACATCATCATTGGCATGGGTGGGGCCGAAATACTTTTTGATATGTTCGGCGGAAAAAACCGGCCCGATGAAATTTGAATTTGTCATTTTACCACCCCGTCAAAACGGCGCTGGGATAAAATTCCGCATATTACGACACTGCTTCCCATGACAACCTGCTGCCATGTGCCGGAGGGAACACCCAACAAGGTAAGAACATTAAAAATAGAAGTAATTATAACGGCACTGATCACCGCCCCTATAATGATATTAAAAAATTTTTCCAGGGCTTTGGCAAGAAGATATGCCGCCAGGGGGGTAAAGATACTTGTTATCGACTGTAGACCGGTAAAGGCTCCTACCCGGCCGCCGTAACTTTCGTTAACCGCCGCCCCAAAACCAGCAAAAATACCCGCGCAGAGGGCGGCAAGAATTATGGTTTTATTGATGTTTATACCCATCATCCGGGCCACCCCGATATTTGACCCTACGGCCCGCAGGCCAAACCCGATGGAGGTACGGTTAAAGACGATATATGCCGCTATTAGTGCTGCGGCAAGAACAACCAAATTCCAGGGAGGATTACCCAGTTCCCTGCATACCGTATCCAGGCTAACCACCTGTTTGCCTATTTTAACCCGGGATGCATTATACATCGCTCCAATTGCCTCGTAGATCATCGCAATACCGAGCCCGAAAACCCACGAAGGAATTTTTGTAACAAGCATCAATTTTGTATTCAATAAAACCAGGAATACCGTAACAGCCACGGAGCCAAAGATAAGGCCGAAATATCCCAAATGAAAATTTATTGCTAGTATCCCCCCTGCATTGCTGGCCAAAATCAGAATGGCCCCTAGAGAAAGGTCCATGAAGCCCATGGTAATTAAAAAACAAAAGGTAAATACAATAAATGCGGTTACCACCGAGGCGGAAAGTACAAAGAAGATATTGGAACTTGTAAGGAATTTTCCGCCGGTAAGAAAATGAAGAATGATATAGATCAATGCTATGGTGCCTGCTATTAGAACCGTAACAACAATCGGATTCTGATTAATCTTTTTCTGATTTATACTGTCCATAGAACCTTCTAAATAAAAGGTACGGAATCTGATTCCGTACCTTCAAAGGAGAAAATTACTGTTTCCTGGCCGCATCAAGTTCGGCCTGGGTAAGAAGTCCCTGCTTCACCTTCGCTTCAAGACGGGTGTTAATGTTATAGTTGGTCAAGGTATTCTTGAAGACATCTACCGTTACCGTGGGGCCGACCCAGGATCGCATTTCATCGGCGGAAAAGGGCTGCTGTTGGAGCCAATACCTGTCATACAGGCCGATAAGATTGGAGGGAAGGGTCATAACCGGAACCACCAGACGGGGAGCCTGGCCGTTTTCCTTAATTTCGTTACCCCGGAGGGCATTGACAAGAAGGGCGGTAGCAAAATCGACGTTTACCCAATGAGCGCCATTACCGGCGGCAACAGTTCCGTTTTTAAGACCATCCAGAACCGAAGGATCCAGATCAGTTACAAAGATACGCGCTTTCATGGCGGGATGCTTGGAAAGAGCTTCAATGCAACTGGTACCAACATCGCCGTTGGTGGCATAGATACAATCCGCATCAGGATGGGCCGTAAGGGTATCATTGGCCCGTGTCAGGGCACTTTGAAGATCCACCGGGCCGTATGCTTGGGCCAGAACAACGCCGCCGCCCTTGGTAAAAGTTTCCACAAAGCCGTTGGTCCGGGCGGTATGGGTAGTATCCCCCCGTTCACCGGTTATCACTACCGCCTTCTTGAGGCCCAATTCCAGCGCATGAGCCCCAAAGTTGGCGCCGGTACCATAGTCCACAGTAGCGGCAATGCCCTTGTAATACGGAGAACTTACCACCTGGGCCAGGGCTTCATCCGAGGGCATGTGATCGAAGAACACAAAGGGGATCTTGGCATCGGTACATTTTTTTGCTACCACTGGGAATAAAGTATCAACAATCCCGAAAAACACGACCCCGTCCACACCGGCGTTGATCATATTATCAACGTTGTATGCCGAATTCTCCGATTTTCCCTCATCATTCAGGATATAGGGTTCTACATCCAGGGCGGCGCAGGTAGCCTTGAAACTGTTTTCCAGAATATCAAGGGAATAGTGGCCCTGCAGGTAGTTATTGAATCCGACAACCAACTTTTTACCGGTCGTTGGCCCGGACTGCGTACCGCCAGCAAAGGCGAAGCCTGCCATGGCGAAAGCCAATGAGAACATAATAATTTTTTTGATTTTCATTTTTTCCTCCTTAAGGATTATAAAACTGTTTAATTGCGCCCAAAGGCACAATAGTAGTATGCCAAACAGCGCCGTAACACGGAGCCGGAATAGCTGAACTGGTTTTATCATATTATGGCCTTTTTCAAGAGTGTTATCATATTTGAAGAAAATTTATATCAAATATGGACAAAAAATGGCGAATTATATATAATTCGGATCAAATTGCTAAATAAATTCGACAAAAATAAATAACCGTTTTAGAATGTTTTATCAGAGGGGGACCATGAATTTTAAACAAAAACGCCTTGCTAATACACCAAAAGCCATAAAACTTCTGAACCGGCTCAGCCTGGAAGAAAAGGTCCGCCTTATGAGCGGGTCCACCAAGTTGGAAGATTTATTGGGACCTTTGGTAGCTAAGGGCAACCATTACAACGAAAGCCCTTACCCCGCAGGAGGTTCTGAAAAAATCGGTTTGCCGCCGTTGATGTTCTGTGATGGCACCCGGGGAGTGGTCTGCGGTACCGGTAAAAGTACTTGTTTCCCCGTTACCATCTGTCGGGGGGCCAGTTTTGACCCGGTTCTGGAAAGAAAAATCGGAGAAGCCATCGGCAGGGAGGTTAAAGCCTGGGGAGGGAACCTTTTTGCCGGGATATGCGTCAATTTGCCTTGGCATCCCGGATGGGGGCGCAGCCAAGAGACCTACGGGGAAGACAGCTTTGCCCTTGGAAAGATGGGAGCCGCTTTGGTGGAGGGGGTACAAAATGAACAGGTGATGGCCTGCGTCAAACATTATGCCTTCAATTCCATGGAGATAAGCCGGTTCAAAGCAAGCATAGATTGTGATCCTCGGACGGAACGGGAAGTATTCCTTCCCCATTTTAGGGATTGTATTGATGCCGGCGCTTCTGCCATTATGAGCGCTTACAATCGGTTCAGGGGAATCTGTTGCGGACAAAACGATTATTTGCTCCGCCGGGTTCTTAAGGAGGAATGGGATTTTGACGGCTTTGTGTTGAGCGATTTCCTCACGGGCATTAGTAATACGGTCCAAGCGGCAAATGCGGGGCAGGATCTGGAGATGTGCTGTACTATCCACTTTGGAGACAAACTTATACGGGCAGTACGGGACGGACTTGTTGATGAAGAACGGATCAATGATTCGGTCCTGCGCATTATAAGAACGATTATCACTTTTGAAGAAGGACGGAAAAAGTTGCCCCTCTCAGAAAAAGTTTTGGGGTGCAAAAAACATCGGGACCTAGCCCTCCAATCCGCCAGAGAAGGCATAACCCTTCTGCAGAACCATCGTCATGCCCTACCTCTGGATCCCCGAAAGCTTAAACAACTGGCCTTGATCGGCCGGCTGGGAAACCGGGAAAACCTAGGGGACAACGGATCAAGCAGAGTATTTCCGGCCCATACGGTTACTATTTTTGAAGGACTTGAAAAAGCGGTGCCGGACACAAAGATTATTTTTTATGCAGGGTCTAATACAGAGCATGGAAAAAATCTTGCCCGGGAATCAGATGCGGTCATCTTTGTAGTGGGTTATGATCATTTGGACGAGGGGGAGTATGCTTACGGCGAAGATCCTCATGTAACATCCACCGGAGACCGTACCCACGGGCTTTCCCTCCACGATGATGAAATAGAAATGATCCGTAGCGCCGGGCCGGAGAATAAAAAGTCCGCCGTGGTCCTCATCGGCGGCGGTACGATTCTGATTACCGACTGGAAAGATTCCGTCTCTTCTATATTGATGGCTTATTATCCGGGACAGGAAGGGGGTACCGCGATTGCGGAAATTCTTTTGGGGAAGTTAAGCCCTGGAGGAAAACTTCCCTTTGTCCTCCCCGCTAGGGAAGAGGATCTTCCCCGAATCCGGTGGGATACGGAAAATCAATGGTATGATTATTATCATGGTTACCGGAAACTGGAAAAAGAGGGTACGGTTCCTCTCCTGCCCTACGGGTTTGGTCTTTCCTATACTTCGTTCAGAATAAGCCGTCCCCATTTTGAAACCGATGGTAAAATTATCACCGCATCCTGTGCCGTACAAAATTTCGGCTGTATGGAGGGTGTCGAAGTGGTACAAATGTATGTTGGTTTCAAAAATTCAAAGATTGACCGCCCGGTAAAAACACTCTGCGGATTTTCCAGAGTACATTTAAGAGTGCAGGAAGAAAAGAGGATTTCTATATCATGCCCAGTGGAAAAAATTAAATACTATAATACAGCTAAGGGAATCTTCAAACTTGAGCATATGAAATATGAAGTGTATATAGGGACATCTTCTGCGGATAAGGATTTATTTTTAGGAAGCATCAAACTCTAAAAGGAAGAAGTATTATGAGCAGCATTTTTGAATCAATAGAACATAAAAGAGCCTATCCTGCCAATGTTTTTGTAGTGAATTTGGGAAGCTCCCGGTTGCATTGGCACTTTGATTATGAACTTATGGTTATATTAAAAGGGTCCTTGCAGGTATTTTGCGGACCCGAACCATACAGCCTGCATACCGGCGACATTGTACTGTTCAATAGCAGGGTAATCCACGGCCTCAAGCATACTGGGGAGGATAATCTCTGCCTTTTTATACAATTCCCCCCATCCCTTTTTGATACTGTATTAAATCATCAGCAAGAATACTATTTCTACTTGAACAGTACCGAAAAAAACTTTACCCCTCGTCTGCCCTATGAACATTTTACAAAACTGGCGGTCAATATTGGCATATCGGGGAGACAGCATGGCATTGCGGCTGATCTCCGAACTCATGCATTGATTCAAACTCTGGCCGCCGATCTGGTTGAATATACCGAGTTCGATATACACAGTAGCCACCATTCTAACGGTATCGACAGCATAGGTGAACTGGTTTCAGATGTCTGCCTTTACATCGACAGTAATATTCAGGATGAAAAACTGGCAGAATCCATAATAAAACACTTCAAGATCAACGAAAAGACACTGTACCGTTATCTTAAAGGAACCACCGGGCAAAGCCTTAAGGGCCTGATCAACGCCGCCCGTATAGAAAAATCAAAACAACTGCTTCGGGAATCAGACAAACCGCCGGCAGTTATTGCTGACGAGTGCGGCTTTTATAACGAAGTAACCTTTTACCGCGTATTTAAGAAGGAAACAGGGATAACCCCCAGGGAATTCCGCCGGGGAGGGAGCAGTCTTTTTATGGCTTCCGATGTCAAAGGCTACTTGAACTCCGATGAACATATTATTGCAAATTTGCTCTATCAATATGCGGAAAATATTGATATATCGAAAGTTTTTTCATAAAGTTATTTTCAATACCAGCGAATAAAAACATAGAGGAAATCACTACTGTCAAAAATAATTCTTTTCCTTGTTTTCGAGGGAATGTTCCCCATGAAGGTGTGAAAAACGCTCAAAAAATCTAAGAAAAATGAATCATATTCACCCCAGAAAACGCAGGGGTGTCGGTTTACGACATGAACACCCATGAAGGAAAGATTTAGGAATAAACCTTTCGAGATGACCTCGTGAGACCGTAAAGGAACCATACCCCCGTCCGAGGAAGTTGGTAAGACGTTATGGGACAGTGCCTATTTGTATGATGACCTCACAACCCTTTACAAAGTGTTCGTCTGGTATGCGCTGGAGGAAATCTCACATATCTGGTACAGGTATCTGGAAGATAATCTCGCCTGCTATGCAGAACTTTCCGCATGACAATATAGCCTCCGGCGAATAACCGGAGGTTAGTCCTTATGATGATGTTTACGATTGAATCGTATAGGACATAAGCTCATCCACCGGTAAATCCCCTTCGATACCGCCAGTTTGAGGACTTCAACCCGGTTCCGTATCCCGAATTTCCGGTAGACGTTGCATAGATGGTTAGTTCCGTATGTTCGCTTATCGTTAAGACTTCCGCAGCTTCCCACGCCGTCCTGCCTTCGGCAATATACCTGACGATTTCAATTTCCCGGCGGGTAAGGTACGGTTCAAAGTCCGGTAAGCGGGAATATTCGTCAACACTCTCCCAAAGGGATTGGGGGACAGCCCGCCGCCCACTGAGAACCGCTTCCAGGGATTCCCGTATTTCTTTCTCACCGGACCGCAGGGACAAGTAGTTGCCATGACTCCAACAGACATAGCGGGTTATCATGTCGGCAACGATGGTGGAGACCGAGAACAGTATTAACCGCAGTTTCGGATATTGCTGGTGAACGCGGTTAAGCTTACTGAGCGTCCTTTCTTCAAAAAACAGTCCTCAATGAAAGCCAAGGCCATTTTTTATTTGCCGGAAAGAACATCAAAATCGTCTTCCGTTCCGGCGTGTCACAAGGCAAGCGGCGTTCTTCATAGTTCTGTCAGACCAATCTCTCTTACCACATTACCGATACGGAATGTTCCTCCGCCGCTGTTCCCGGTTGTTGTCAGTGTCATGTGTTTCCTCCTTCATTCCTGGCTGTTCCGCCAGACATTTTTGCCCTGCCGCTGGTTTCACGGTACGGGTTTTCACCCGCTCCCGGATTTCCGATGCTGAAAAACGCACCGCCCTCCCAAGTTTCTGGTAGGGTATGTACCTGATCAGAACCCACTTCCGAATAGTTGCTATTGAAAGCCCCAGCACTTCCGCCACCTGACCAACATCAAGGAATGTCTCCAGTTCCGCCATCTCAAAGCCTCTTTATCCATAATAGTATTTCCATATGTCCCCCTACGGTTATGCTTTGAGGATAAAGAATATTTCAGTGGTCATGAACGAGGGTTCCTTAATATGCTAATGGGGAAGCAAGAGCGTGTTCGGAAACTTCCTCAAGAATGGCAATTCCACCATTGACGACACTAATTCGGCACAGTCCGGTAAGGCGGCGTATGTGGAAGGCTCTCCTGTCAAGGTACGCAACAAAAAGGCAATCTGACGCTCTTTGTTTTTCGTTTTTTGGCAATTTATACGCAGCAACTGCAATTCATACATGGTATCTATAGCCGTCTTGATAGTATAAAGTTACTATGACTTTTGGTCAAAAAACATTATCCGCCGTGTTGTTCGTGATCATCCTTCCGCTCCTGTCATGTTCCGCCTGCGCGGGAAAAAGGGACGGTAATCAAACCAGGGAGCCTGAAATCATGCCCGCAGGAATAGCAAACATCCCTTCGCTTCAGGAAACGTTTCAAAACTATTTTTTGATGGGAAACATCGTCTCAGGACCCGCCTTTGAGAGTCCCCGTTTTGATGTGCTTAAATATCATTTTAATATCGCAACCGCCGAAAACGCCATGAAGCCCGATTCCTTGCAGCGGGAAAAGGGGGCCTTTACTTTTGCCCAGGCGGACGGGATGGTTGACAGGGTCCTTGCGGCGGGAATGAAGATGCACGGCCACACCCTGGCATGGCATCAGCAGTCGCCTTCCTGGATGAACTATGAAGGCATTGGCCGGCAGGAAGCCGTAGATAACCTGGTGAATCACACAAAAACGGTGGCGGAGCATTTTCGCGGGCGGGTTGTTTCCTGGGATGTCCTTAACGAAGCTATCGGCGACAATCCTCCTAATCCCCAAGACTGGCGGGCTTCCCTCAGACAGACTCCCTGGTACAAGGCCATAGGAGCCGAATATATCGGGATAGTTTTCCGTGCGGCCCGGGAGGCGGACCCGGAAGCCCGGCTCTATTACAATGATTACAACCTTGACAACAAGAACAAGGCCCTTGCCGTTTATCAGATGGTAAAGGAACTGAACGAACAGAACCCCGATGTTGGAGGCAGGCCCCTCATTGATGGCATCGGGATGCAGGGGCATTACCGCATAGGTACTAACCCGGAAGATGTCGCGTCCTCCCTGGAACGTTTTATCAGCCTGGGGGTTGAAGTGAGCGTTACGGAACTGGACGTACAGGCGGGGGCGGAGGGCGTTCTCTCCGAAAGCCAGGCGGTGGACCAGGGCCTTGTCTATGCCCAGCTTTTCAAGGTTTTTAAAGAATACGCCCCCCATATTGCCCGGGTTACTTTTTGGGGTCTTGAAGACAGTATGAGCTGGCGGGCGGTCCAGAATCCCACGCTTTTTGATAAAAACCTGCAAGCAAAGCCCGCCTTCTATGGCGTCGCGGATCCGGACGCATATATTCGGGACAACAAGAAAACGGTCAATAAAGAAGCGAAAAGAACGAAAGCCCTGTATGGAACTCCCCGCATTGACGCGGCCGCGCCTGATCCCGCCTGGGACAAAGCGCCGGAAATTGCGATTGATCAATACCTTATGGCGTGGCAGGGCGCAAAAGGAACGGCCAAGGTTCTTTGGGACCGGGAAGCCCTCTATGTCTTGGCAAATGTGGAAGGGGCGGAATTAAACAAGGCAAGCCCAAACGCCTATGAACAGGATTCCGTGGAAGTCTTTGTTGATGAAAATAACGGCAAGACTTCGTACTACGAAGAGGACGACGGTCAATACCGCATCAATTTTGCCGGTGAACAGAGCTTTAATGTTCCCGCCGGGACGGAAGGGGTTGAATCCGCCGCGTCGGTCCGGGGCGCGTCCTATACGGTGGTGATGAAAATACCCTTTAAGACGATTAGGCCGGAAAAGGGAACTCTCGTGGGTTTTGATTTGCAGATTAACGGCGCTTCGGTCCGGGGTCCGCGGCAGAGCATTGCGGTCTGGAACGACACTTCAGGCGAATCCTACCGTAATACCTCGGGGCTTGGCATTTTGGAACTTGCCGCTGAATAGCGGCAGTTCCCCGGTGGGGGCGGGCATTACGGGGGCAGCGAAGGGCCGCGGCGAGGTGGAGACTGCCCCCTTTTTTAACGTATTGGAGGAACCATGATTAACGTTGCACTTATCGGCGCGGGAAACATTTCCCGTATGCATCTTGAAGGATACGGCAGATTTCCTGATCGCTGTAAGGTTACGGCTTTAGCGGACATAGATCCCGGACACGCCGAACAGCGAAAAAAGGAATTCCCCGTCCTTGGGGACGCGAAGATTTATACCTCGTACCAGGAGACGCTCGCTTCGGGGGACCTTGACCTGGTTGATATTTGTACCCCGCCTTTTTGCCATGCCGAAATCGCCGTTGACAGCCTGAACGCAGGTAAACACGTCATCGTCGAAAAACCCATGGCGGCAAGCCTTGAGGAATGTGACGCCATGATTGCCGCCGCCGAACGGAGCGAGACCGTCCTTTCGGTAATCGCTCAGAACCGCTTCCGGGGGGATGTATATAAATTGAAGCAAACCCTTGATACCGGGAAGATCGGTAAAATCCTTCACGCCCAGGTTGATTCCTTCTGGTGGCGGGGACATTCCTACTACGATCTGTGGTGGCGCGGCGCGTGGGACAAGGAAGGCGGCGGCTGTACCCTTAACCACGCGGTTCATCACATTGACATGCTCGGCTGGATGATGGGGCTTCCTTCGGAGGTATGCGCCATCATCAGCAATGCCGCCCACGACAACGCCGAGGTAGAAGACATTTCGGTTGCCGTGATGCGCTATCCCGGCGGCGTACATACGGCAGAAGGCGCCTTGGCCCAGGTAACCAGCTCGGTTATCCACCACGGGGAGGAACAGCAGCTTGTGTTTCAGGGAGAGAAGGCGCGTATCTCTTTTCCCTGGCGCGTCACGGCCCATCTTTCTCAGCCTAACGGGTTCCCGGCCAGGGAACAGAACGAAGCCCTTATCCGGGAACTGGACGATTTCTACCGCGCCCTTCCCGGCCTTCCCTACAGCGGCCATACGGCGCAGATCGATAACGTACTGACCGCTATTGAAACCGGCGGAAAACCCCTTATCGGCGGCCAGGACGGGCGGCTTACCCTAGAACTTATCACCGCCATCTACAAGGCGGGGATAGAGCGCCGTACCGCTGAACTGCCCGTCAGGAAGGATGATGTGTATTACACAACTGCGGGAATAGCACGGAATGCGCCCCGGTTTTATCAAAAAACAGCGTCGGTTCAGGACCTGAGCGGTGAAATTAAAACCTGAACCGGGATTTTTTTTAAAGGAGTGAGCAATGGCGCAGATAAGTGACGGCGCGACATACGCCCCAAATGGTAAACCTGCCCCGGTGGTAAAACCGGGCGAGTTTGTTTTTTCCGCCCTGGGACTCTACCACGGCCACATCTACGGTATGTGCAACGGCCTCATAGAAGCCGGGGGCATGTTAAAAAGTTATTACGACAAGGATCCTAAATACATGCGGATTTTCGCCCAGCGATTTCCGGATGCAAAGGCGGCGGCACGGGAAGACGAAATCCTGAACGACCGGGAAGTTATCCTGGTTGCCGGGGCGGACATAACCAGCGAGCGCTGCGCCCTAGGACTGCGGGTAATGGCCGCCGGGAAAGACTACTTTACCGACAAGGCCCCCCTCACAACCCTTGAGCAGCTTGCCCAGGCGCGGGAAGCAGTCAAAACAACCGGCAGAAAATACGCCGTGTATTACAGCGAACGCATCCATGTGGAATCCGCTGTTTTCGCGGGGCAGTTAATTGAGGAGGGCGCCATAGGGCGGGTAATCCAGGTTGTCGGCTTTGGCCCCCACCGGCTCGGGGCGGCCGGGCGGCCGGACTGGTTCTTCATCAAGAAACACTACGGCGGCATCCTCTGCGACATCGGTAGCCATAATATGGAACAGATTTTGTACTACACCGGCGCAAAGGACGGCAGGGTGGTACGCAGCCAGATAGCGAATTATAACCATTCCCAGTACCCGGAGCTTGACGACTTTGGAGACGCCCAGGTCATTTTGGACAACAACGCTTCCGGGTACTTCCGTGTTGACTGGTTCACTCCCGACGGCCTGCAAATGTGGGGCGACGGCCGCCTGTTCATCCTGGGAACCGAGGGCTTTATCGAACAACGCAAGTACATGAACCTGGGCTTTAAGGGTTCAGGGGGCGGGCATGTTTTTCTGGCAAACGGCAGGGAAGAAACCTACTACCATGTTGAAGGGAAAGTCGGCTTCCCCTATTTCGGGCAACTCATCCTGGACTGCCTGAACCGTACCGAAAACGCCATGACCCAGGAACACGCCTTCAAAGCCGCGGAACTGAGCCTAATCGCCCAGCGGGACGCGGTGGTTCTGGAGGCAAAATGAAGCCTGAGTTTGTGGGTTGTGGGGCCCTTCCTGCAAACTCCCGGCGCCATTTACCGGATCCGCAATAAGGGCGGCGTTTCTTTCACCGGGGCTGCGGCCTTCACCGCCCGGCAGGGAGGGGAATCTGGGCAGGTTTTTTTCGGGATGCAGCCGGAAGGGGGATACCCCATAATCTCTTTGAACTGCCGGTAAAAATGGGCCACATCGGTAAAACCGCAGACATCGGCCGCATCCCCCACCTTGTACTCGCCGGAAGAAAGGAGGTTCTCCGCTTTTCTGACGCGGGTTTGTATGACATACCGGTTCAGGCTCAGGCCGGTTTCCTGCTTAAACAGGGCGCCGAAATAATGGGGGTTGAGTTTGACCATATCGGCTATCTTCCTGACGGAAATTTTTTCCGGATAATGGGACGACAGGTAGCGGATTGCCTTGGCCACCCGGAAATCCATGTCCGATGAATCCTTGTTGTATACGATTATTTCGAAAAAGCGGTGCAGCACCAGCAGGAACAGGCCCCGGAGTTTAATCTCATGCCCCGGTTGCCTGTCCAGATAGGCGTTTGAAAGCTCGTGAAGCAGATGGATAATGTCGTCTTTGTTACCGATATGACGGACTATGGGGAAAGGGAGCCGTACCGATGCGCCTTTTGAGTCGTGGAGGTAAAAATTCACCGAAAAACAGTGCATCAATTTATCGGGAAAGGTAACGCCGGCCCGCACGGTTCCCGGCGGAAGGCACAGCAGATCACCGGAAGATACATTGTGGGCTTTGCCGTCAATGATATACCGGGCATTCCCCTTGATGATATAGGTGGTATCACATATAGGAAATTCATGTTCAGGCAGATGCCACGCCGAAGTACATTCCCGGTACACGACATATTCAATATTCGGTATCAGATCGGTTTCTATATCCGGCATACTACTCATTTTTATATGGGCAAAACCATTTGTCAATAAGTTAAGGCGGGGGCAGGATAAACGATAATTCGCATTTCAGATTTGATTTGGCCTTATACAACAAAGAATTACATTGGGCCATCGAGGACTTGAACCTCGGACCAAGAGATTATGAGTCTCCTGCTCTAACCAACTGAGCTAATGGCCCCCATCAGTATTTTTTATACCGGAACCGGGTAAAAAAGTCAAGCGCCCCTTTCCAACTTGCGCGGAAATAGTTAGACTAAAATAAAATGTGCGGTTTCTTCAATAAGCGGCTTTCCCTTCTAATGTTCCTGTTGACGGCGGCCTTGGTTTTGCTTCCACCGGCTTGGGGAGAGGTGTTTTTTTATAAGCATAAGACGGGGGACAAGTACCGTATTCTTTCGACGGTGAACGAATCGGTGTACATGGACCGGAGGTTGAGCCATAGGGCGGAGGTTTTGAACCGGATCGCGGTAACGGTGGAGGAGGAAGCGGGAGGCCGCGCCCGGCATAGGGGGCAGTTCCAGACAGCGGAACGGGCGGTTGGACAAGGAGGTATGAGTTATCAGTGGGCCCGGGACTACGAGTCGGTGTTTGAACGGGACCGGCAGGGGTATATCACCATAGACAAGGGGTATTTTATGCCCGTGGTGCGGAACGTACCGGTCTTCCCGGCCTGGGACCTTAAACCGGGGGATACCTGGAGCGCCGAGGGGCACGAGGTACACGATTTCCGGGACAGTTTCGGCATAGACGATCCCTATCGTATTTCCTTTACGGCGAATTATACCTATCTGGGGATGCGGAAGCGGCAGGGAAAGGAATACCCGGCCTTTTCTGTGTCCTACCGGGTATTCAACGAGCCGGAGGCGGTTCAGGGGCGGATATGGCCTTGGCGTATCATAGAGGCTTCGGATCAGGTGGTGTTCTGGGATTTTGAGATGGGACAGGCGCGCGCTTACGAGGAGGAGTTCCGCGTCGTGTTAGAGCTTTCCAACGGGAGGACGGTGGAATACCGGGGTAATGCGGAAGCGGAGATTCTGGAGTCTTCCGGGATGGACAAGGAGCGTATTGCCGGGGAAATAGAACGGGACCTGGACAGTCTGGGGATGGGGGACGCCTCGGTGCGGGTCGTGGAAGACGGGATAGCCATAAGCCTTGAAAACATTCAGTTTGACGCCGATTCGGCGGTTTTATTGCCAGGGGAGACGGCCAAGCTGGACAAGATCGGGGAGATCCTCCTCAAGTACCGGGATCGGGACATCCTGGTAGGAGGGCATACGGCCCTGGCGGGAACGGCTGAGGGACGGCAGCGGCTCTCCGGAGAGAGGGCCGCCGCTGTGGCGGATTACTTCATTAAACGGCAGGTCAGGGATGCGGATCGTATCGTCGTCCGGGGCTTTGGGGCGGAACAGCCCCTGGGGGACAACGGGACCGAAAAAGGACGGCAGCGGAACCGGCGGGTCGAGATCACTCTACTTGAAAACTAGCCGCTTATAGGGTATAAATGAATACTCATGAAGCATACCGGGCCTGAAAATCTTGTCATCCTTGCATGTCCGGGGGGTGAAGTATTCGCCGATGAAGTTATTCATCATCTGAAAAAAAGGTATCATCATAAATTCAACAAGACCCTATCGAATATGGCAAAAAAATACGCCATGGATGCGGACGCGGTGATGCGCCATGTCAGCTTTATCTATGACGCGCTGCGGGACGAGGTCGGGATTCATACCCCCCGTTTCAAGGCCCCCGCCCGTTTTATTCTGTTTCCCAATGGGGAAATCAAGGCCGAAATCCTTGAGTCTGTCAGGGGTAAGGATGTTTATATTGTCCAGGACCCGGAAAACCACTATCCCCTGAGTTTTAACGACGGCGCCCTTAAAATGCCCCTTACGGTAAACGATCACCTTATGACCGTCCTGGTAACCGTTGACGCAGTGAAACAGGCAGGGGCGGCTCGTATCACCCTGGTAACGCCGGTTTATCCCTATTCCCGGCAGCACAAGAAAAAAGGCCGGGAAGGGGTTACCGCGGGCCGTATCGGGTATATCCTGGAATCCCTGGGAGTGGACCGTATCATCACCCTGGATATTCATTCCCGGGAAATAGGGAACGGGTTCAACTCCATGCGTATGGAGAACCTTCATGCCAGCTATCAGATTATCAGGCAGCTTTCCAGGATCGCCGAAATCCAGAGCGGCGATTTTGTCGTGGTCTCCCCGGATACAGGGGCGGTGGACAGGAATAAATTTTACGCCACCGCCTTTAAGAAGCCCCTGGCCCTGCTCTATAAAGAACGGGACTATTCCCGAGTTTCCAAGGATGCCAAGGAAAACAACATCGCCGAGATTAAGCTCTTGGGGAATGTTCGGGACAAGACGGTGTTCATGGCCGACGACATGCTGGGTACCGGCGGCACCCTCCTCAAGGCCATGCAGTTCCTGAGGGAACAGGGGGCGAGGAAGGTGATAGCCGGCATCAGCCTTCCCCTGTTTTCCGGGAACGCCATAGAGCATTTTGACGCCGCTTTCCGGGACGGGCTTTTTTACCGCATCATCGGGACCAATGCGGTCTATCAGGAAGAACTCCTTACCCGGGAATGGTACATCAGCGTGAACATCACGAAGCTTTTCGCCCAAACCATTTCCCGTCTCCACCAGGATCAGTCCCTCAGTTCCCTCTTGGACAACCGGGAGATCATCGAGAAGCTTTTGGCGGATAATTGAGAGGATGAAGGCGGAAGGAGGCGGGATCGGGCGGGATCCCTTCGAGCTATGACGATCTACCGTATTCCCCCAACCATTTCCGCCCTTCTTTTTGACATGGACAACACCCTCTACTCCAATGAGGAATACCTGCGGTTCCAGTTTGAAAGCCCTGTACGGCGGCTGGCGGAAATTAGAAATACCAGCTTTGATGAAACGCAGCGGGAAATCGCCGAATACCGGAAGACCTGGGCGGCGGAACATGGCGCGGCTCAGGGATACTCCCAGATAAGCCTGGGGAATGTCTTTCTGGCCTTTGGCGTTTCCATCAAAGAAACCGTCCGCTGGCGGGAGGAACTTTACGAACCGGCGCGGTTCCTCAAGAAGGACCCCAAACTCCGGGGAACCCTTTCGGCGCTGGCATCATCCTTTTCCCTGGCAGTGGTAACCAATAACCCGGTCCTGGTGGCCCGGAAGACCCTTGCTGTTTTGGGGGTGGAGGATCTCTTCGGCGTCCTGGTCGGTCTTGATACGTGCGGGGTATCCAAACCCCACACGGCTCCTTTCCTGAAAGGGGCGGAACTTTTAGAGGCGTCCCCGGAAACCTGCGTTTCCATTGGAGACAGGTACGACATAGACATCGCCCTGCCCCTGAAACTCGGCATGGGGGGCATACTCGTGGACGGGGTGGAAGATGTATACGGTCTGGGTAACTGGGGGGCTTTGCGTAATTTGTAGAGAGAATTACGCATTTTACCCCCGCGGGGATCTGCCCCGCAACGCCCCCGCAGACCCCCGGAGGTTTGGGACAGCCTCGCTGTGGTAAATGTCAAATTGTTGCTCTTGTAAAAGTCGTGCCTGTAGAATATACTCATCCTATTCTGCTTATATGTTTCGTACCAGTGAACTTCGTATGAAGGCTCATAAAATCCCTTTTCAAGGAGGAAATGTCATGTCCGATTCGGACGGTGGCGGTAGTTTACCCGGCTATCACTATGACTTCATACATGCCCTAAGGCATAACATTAAACACGGGCAGTTTACGGCATTTCCCCGGGGAGCCTGAGCGGGCGGTAATATACGCCGCGTGCGGAACCTTTTGGTTTCTTCGGGCCTGTAAACCATAGGAGAAACCATCATGATTGTAATTCGAACTCAAGGCGAATACGGGCTCACGGAAACCGATACGGTAGCCAAGGGGTGTTGGATTGATGCCAGAGACCTTACCAAAGCGGACCTTAAACGGTTGCAGCATGAATTCAACATTTCAGGAGAATTGCTTACCGACATCATGGATGCCGACGAGCAGGCCCGGATCGAAAAAGAGGATGATTATACCGCGCTCATCGTGCGGCTTCCGGTCTATGACGACTCTTACGAAGTTTCCTTCTTTACCCTCCCCCTGGGAATCGTCCTTTTTTCCGATAAAATCGTAACGATTTGCCAGCGTTCCAGCGACGCCCTGGACGATCTGCTCAAAAACCGGATACGGGGGTTCAACATACGGAATAAGAGCGCCTTCGTCCTCAATCTGCTGGGCCGGGCGGCTTTCACTTTCCTCAAGTCTTTGAAGGAGCTCAACAAGCGGACCAACAGCATAGAACGGGAACTTCAGCGGTCTATCAAAAACAACGAGCTCATTCAGCTTCTTTCCCTGCAAAAGTCCCTGGTGTACTTCACAACGAGCATCAAGACCAACGAACTGCTCCTGGAAAAGCTCCAAAAATCGCCGTTTTTCAGGTTCAAGGAGGATGAACGGGAACTTTTGGAAGACGTGCTTACGGAAAACAAACAGGCTATAGAAATGGCCAACATCTATTCGTCGATTCTGACGGGGACCATGGACGCCTTTGCCAGCGTCATTTCCAATAACCTGAACATCGTCATGAAGCGGCTGACCATCGTGTCCATCGTCCTTATGATCCCAACCCTGATCTACAGCTTCTACGGCATGAATGTGGGCCTTCCGTTTCAGAGCCATCGTTTCGTAGGCGGGGGCGTCCTTTGTATAAGCCTGTTGGCTTCTATCTTTGGCGCGATACTCCTCACGACGGAATGGAAGCGCAAGAAACTGAATATCCAGGGGAAGATGAAACGCCCCGCGTTTTATTCTCCCATAAGCCTTTAGCCGCCAATGCAGAGAGGGGGCTCTGGCCTGTGATAATGCGCCTGGTGAACGCCAACACCGGCGCGGAAGAAGCGGCGTTTTATATATATCCTTCCAGCCCCCGGACCGATATTTCCCCGATCCCTAGGGTGCGGATCGTCCCGCCGGTCTCCCGCACCCGCAATTCGCCGAACCGGTTGATCCCCTCGGAAAAAACCAGAAGTTCTTCCCGAGGTTTTATCAGGCGGATAAACCGCCCCTGGTGGATCAAAAGGGCATTGTAGGCCGGAATGATATGCTCAAGCGAACCTTCGGTTACATAACGGTCGTACTCCGCTTCCAGCCGTTCCAGATACGCGGCGATCAAATCCCCCCGGTCAAAAGAGCGGCCGCATTCCAGAAAAAGGGACGTGGCCTTATGCTGGAGTTCCGGTGGAAATGCGGCGGCGTTAACGTTTAGCCCCAGGCCGGTCACCAACCAGGACACCGTATTCCCCGCCGCGCAGCCTTCGGATAAGAGGCCGCCGGTTTTTTTCCCCCCCAATACCAGGTCGTTGGGCCACTTGAGCTTCACCTGCACCGCGTATTGTTCCCGCAGTATTGTGGCGATGCTATAAGCCGCCAGAATACCCGTTTCCCGGATCCGGCGGGGGTGAAAAGACGGCCTTTGTACGCAGCTCAACCAAATGCCGGTTCGAGGCGGGGAGAACCACCGCCGGTTCCCGCTTCCCCGCCCGGCGCTTTGGCTATCCGCCACCACCACGGCGCCGTCCGCCGCTCCTTCGGCGGCCAGGGCTTTGGCATAATCGTTGGTAGAGGAAAGGGTGTCAAAAAAATATAGGACCCCGCCGAAACGACGCGCCGCAAGCCTCCGCCGCAGTATTGATTCCTCCACCTTCGCTCTAAAATTTAAGCAGGGTGTTTTTTACATCGGTGATCAGCATGTGGCCCGGCGCGTGGGTTATGGCGATGGAAGGTTTGGCGCTCATCACCACCGACTGGGGCGTTACCCCGCAGGCCCAAAACACCGGCACTTCGCCGGGATGTATCGTAACGCTGTCGCCAAAATCCGGCTTGTTGATATCTTTGATACCGATGACTTCAGGGTCGCCGATGTGAACCGGGGCGCCGTGGACCCGGGGCATTGAGGCCGTAACAGTTACCGCTTTTACCACCTGGTCCGGCGGCAGGGGCCTCATGCTGACAACCATCTTGCCGTGGAAGATCCCCGCCGGTACGCAGTCAATCGACGTGATGTACATGGGAACATTGCGGTCCTCCTCTATGTGGCGGACGGGAATATCGGAAGAGAGCAATTCGGATTCAAAAGAAAAACTACAGCCGATAAGAAAACTCACAAAATCTTCCCGCCAATAGCGGACCACATCGGTGTACTCGCCTTCAAGAACGCCGTTTTTATAAATGCGGTATTTGGGAATATCCGCGGCGATATCCGCCCCGGGGGCGATACTATTAAGCCGCCGGCTCCCCTTGTCGCTCACCTCAAGAACCGGGCAGGATTTTGGGTTCCGCTGGGTGAAAAGCAAGAAATCGTAGGCATACTCCGCGGGAAGGACCGCGAGATTTGCTTGGGCGTAACCCGCGCACATCCCCGATGTCTGTTTAGTGTATTTGCCTTCCCGTATCAACCAGCGGGCTTCTTTAGGCGGCATAGTGACATAATCAACCATAACACAACTCCTTTCAGTTTTTTACCGGACAATAATCATCCAGGTTATAAAAAAAATTTCGGTATTCTTTCAGCGCTTCCAGGCTTTCCTCAACGCCTGCTTCACGAAAATGTACCGCTGTTTTTGGACGGGCCTGAGCCAGTTTGGAACGGTCCGCGCTTATGACGGCGGCGATTTTGCAGTAGCCCCCGGTGGTCTGCCGTTCCGCCAGCATGATGATGGGCAGTCCGTCGCCGGGAACCTGTACGGAACCGAAGGCTATCCCGTCGGAAATAATATCCGCCGCTTTGACGTGTTCTATCTTTTCACCGGCCAGGCGTATGCCCATCCGGTCGCTGTCGAAACTCACCTTGTAGGGCGAGTTGAGAAAGGTCTTTTTTCCCGCTTCGGTAAAGGCGTCGTCCTGGGGTCCCATAATAACCCGGACCTGTATTTCAGGATCGTACCGGGGGATGTATGCTTTTTTCAGCTCCCGCTCCGGCCTATTGGCCGGGAGAACGCCGCCTCCAACTGGAAGCACATCACCCTTTTTAAGGGCCCGTCCCTGAAAGCCGCCGAATTTTCCCCGGAGGTTTGTGGAACGGCTTCCCATAATTTCAGGCACGTCTATGCCTCCCGATACGCTGAGGTAATTCCGCAGTCCCCCGGTGCAGAACCCGCCGGCAAGAATATCTCCCGGCTTGGCACGGCAGCTTTGCCAGAGGGCCAGGGGTTTTCCGTTCAGGGTATACGCACAATCGCCGCCGGTTACCGCGAAAAGCGCTTCGTCCAAAAACTCAACGCTGATGCCTTTGAGGGTTATTTCTATCACCGCTGCGGAGGCATCATTCCCGGTGAGGAAGTTGGCAACTCTGGCGGCGTATTCGTCCATCGCCCCTGATACGGACACGCCGTACCGCTGATAGCCGTACCGGCCGAGATCTTCCACCAAAGCCGTCATGCCGGGGTCGATAATTTTGATGGCCCCCATGTTATCCCTCCTTCCCGCGGCGGACGGGCCGGTATGTCCCCTCCGCTTCCGCCTTTTCTATGGCGGCGTATTCATCTTCAGTAACCGGTACGAACTTGAGATAGTTTCCCGCCGCCAACAGAAAGGGAGGCTCCCGGTTATAATCGAAGATTTTTAACGGCGTACGCCCCAGGAGTTGCCAGCCTCCGGGACTTTCCACAGGATATATCCCGGTTTGCCCGGCGGCTATGCCTACGGAACCGGCGGGGATCACGGCCCGTGGTTTTTGCAGCCGCGGCGTAGCTATCTCTTTCGGCATACCTCCCAAATACGGAAAGCCGGGGGTAAAACCTATCATATAAATCAAATAGTCTGCCGAAGAATGGAGACGGATCACCTCCTCCGGGGGCAGTCCCGTATGGGCGGAGATAAAGTCCATATCCGGTCCCTTATCCCCGCCGTACAGGACAGGTATCTCTATCACTTCGCTCTCCGCCGCTCCCGGAGACGCGGAAAAGTCAATCATTGCCGCGGCAACGGTATCGGCGATTTCCCTAGCGGAGATACCGAAGGGATCGAAATTCACCAGGATGCTCCGGTAGGTTGGGATGATATCCAAAATTCCCGGCAGTTTCGCCTGGTCCAGTTTTCCGGTTGCATAGGTTATCCGGCGGTTTATCCCCTCGGATATTTCATTGCCGAATTCAATTACCAGTCCCGAATCTCCCGCGTTGAGGAAGCGCATAAAGGACCGCCTATCCGAACAGGTTCGCGATATTTCGCAGGGAGGTAATGCCCGTGTACGCCGTGGCGATCACCACGAGAAAACCAAGAATGGTTAATGCCAGGGGATGTTTGTAGTTTCCTACAATCTCCTTTTTGAAGGCCCCAAAGAGGATAAGTCCCAGGGACAGGGGCAGGATAAGACCGTTCAGGCTTCCCGCCAAAACCAGCAGTTTGGCCGCGCCCCCCAAAATCATCATGATGGCGGTGGACACCACGATAAAGCCGATGATGAAGAATTTTTCATAATCCTTCACCACGGAGAACAGGGTTTTTAAGAAACTGACCGACGTATAGGCCGCGCCGACTATGGAGGTGGCGCCGGCGGCCCA